>JAITVW010000265.1 GCA_031285605.1 Fusobacteriales bacterium
GTTTTACAGATTCCGGAAAAATTTAAAAAAGAGAACTGCGGAAAGTCAGGATACGGAATTATATTAAACATAAGCGGAGAGAAATGCATATTTCTTGCAGATCATATAGGCAGTCTGGAAGAGGTGGCGCCTCAGAAAATAAATGTGGATAATAAAGATTACAGGGCATTTTTAGGTGCCTCAATATTGAAAAACGGGGAAATAGCACTTGTACTGGATATGAAAAATATAAGTAAAAACAGAGATTTTCTTGGAAATTAAATTTTGAGGGAAAATAAAAATTCGGGATGGGAAGAATTATGGATAAAAAAATTCAGGATTATTACAGGCAAAACAGACTCAGAGTGGAAGAACTGATAAAAAAAATAGTGAAGATAGATCAGGCAGATGAAGCAGATTTCAGGGAAGATGTGGTAATGATTAACAGAATAGAGAACAGCAGTTTTCTTATGAAAGATAAAAAGATTTCAGCTTTGTCAGCACTGTTAAGAAAAATTTTTCAGATAATCGAAAATGATAAATATCTTTTTTATGAGTATAAATATGATTTATTAAATTGTCTTACTGATATATTAAGAGCCTTTCAGGCTTTGGCAAAAAATACTGTGCCCGTGGAAACCGTGCATATAAAAGAGTATGAGAAATTAGACGGACATATTGACTTTTTTGATGAAGCTGTCAGCAAATTAAGCGAGAATAAAAGATATTATTATATAAAAATAAAGCTGGACAGAACAAGACCTTTGTTTTTTCTCACAAGAAGCATTCTTCTGGATTTTTTAAAACAATACGGCAACCCTTATAATTACACTCCGCAAGATCTTTCAAACGAAGAGTACGATTATTTTATTCTGGATTTTAAATTGAATAAAGACATGGGAGATTTTGAGGAAATAATTAAAAAGTATAAGGATGAGGCTGTAAAAGAAATAAAAGTGATTAATATAGATGAATTTGAAAGTGTGTATAATGTAAAGTTTTATTATAAAGAAAAACAAAATATGGTTCCTAAAGAGATAAGCGATAATTTTAAGGTATTGGACAATGTATGTTACTATAACCTTGTGGATTGTTATATTCTGGAAAATGATGAAGTAAAAATTTCCGATACATTATTTAATAAAAGTTTTGAAAATCCGGAGCTGGTCACTTTTAAGAGATTTAACGAGAGGGAAACCAGAATACTGATATTGTTAAATATGAAAAGAGAGAATTTGAGTAAGATAAAGATAAGAATAAGCGAAATTATATCAGACAAAGAAGTAAAAGATATTCTTTATAAAGGAAAGCATGATTTTTACGGTCTGCAGTTTCTGGAGTATCTTAAGGAGAATTATAATATAGAATATGGAGGATATTAGCTTTGAAAAAAGTAACTTTTAAGCTCTTTTTTTATATAATACTGGTAATTATAACAATGGAACTGGCTGTTACATGTCTGAATACCAGAGACCGGAATGAAATGGATATAAAGGAGATGCAGGAAAGATTAAAATATAACAGTACCGTCCTTGGAGCTGAGCTGGAACGTAATCTGGGAATAGTGGAAATACTGGGAAATAATTTTACGGCCGGGCTGAAAAATCAGGAAACTTCTGCAGATTTGAAACAGATTAAAATAAATGCAGATAAAGAACTGCAGAATTTTATGCTTACTCCGGGTATTACAGGCGGATATTATCTGCTTGATATTAACGGCAGTAAAGTTACCGGAGGGACGAGTCCGGCAGGAATTTTACCGGAAAATGACATGAACGGATTTAGGGCTAAGGCTGAAGGCGGCCGGAATTCTTCCGGATGGATAATGCCTGTATACATAAAAGACATGAATGCCAATGTCGCTTTATATTATATGAATATCGACAGCGGAGAGAATATAAAGGGACTTTTGGTATTAGCTCTGGATTACGGCAGACTTGAAGAGATCATCAAGAGAGATGAGACAGACGGCGAATATTATTTTATCAATCCGGAAAATAAAATTTTTATTACCAATAATCAGGACATTAAACTAAATAATATAAGAACTGTAGAGAATAATGCACTTCTCGCAATGATAAAAAACATACAGTCTTCTGACAGGAAAACGGGAGTTCTGTCGCCGCTTCATACAAAGAGAGAATTTTATTCATTTTATAAGCTTGATGATAAAAATATTTTTATTATCAAAAAAAATGCTTCTGTGCTTCAGAGTATTGAATTTTTTGTGGATAATATCTGGATGATAGTAATACTAAACATATCAGGAATAATCCTAATATATTTTATAATAAAAAATATCCTTGGAAAACAGGTTTCCAAAATGAACAGAATATTATACTCTATCAGTGAAAAAAATCTTAAGGAAATGGATTTCGGAAAAAGCAGGTTTTATCTGCAGGAAAATTACAATAAGGTTCTAAAGACATATACTGACTTTGTAAATGAAGTAAAGGAAAACTGTTTTGATATCAAAAGATCAAATGATTTACTGCTTGAAAAAACAAGCATGCTTTTGAATAAAAATCTGAATAAGGAATCAGATATACTGAAAATAAATACAATACTGCACAGAAATCAGGAAAACTTTGATAATGTATATAATTTGTTAATGGAAAACCATAAAATGAATACTGCAATCCAAAATGAGTTTTCCGATATAAACAGAAATATAAGACTGCTTAGGGAAAACTTTGAAAAAGAGAGGGAAAACGGCAGTTTAATTGAAAAACTTATAAATGAAGTAAATAAAATTTCTTTTCAGATAAATGTCTTTGGGTTGAATTCCACAATTGAAATGCACAGCAGCGCAGGGAATAATTCAGCGGAGCTGGAAGAAAGCTCGAAAGAAATAAGACATCTGGCAAACAGAATAAAGCTTCTTTCTGAGGAGATAAAAGCTGTTTTGAAACAGGAAAAAATAAATTTTCAGTTAAAGAATAAATCAGTGAATCTTATAGCTGATTATATAGCAGTATTTACAGAAAGATTTACCAGTCTCAGAAAAAATCATGAACGGGAAATAGTAAGATATGTGGAAAATAAGGATAGTCTCCTTGCTGTTTCTTCAAATCTGGAAGATTTAAGAAATGAAGCAGCAGGAAACAGAGACACTTACTCCGAGGAAATTTATGAAATAAAAAAACTGGAAGAAAATCTGAAAGCTTTGATTATACTCGCAGAGGAATACAAGCTTGATTCAGGAAAAGATTCAGATGAAAGTGAGGCGGAATGAGACTGAAAAATAAACTTCTAAGCTGGATATTTTCATTGTTTTTTATTCCGCTGCTGATCTTTTTTGCATTAGCTGTTTCAGGGACTTACAACAGATATAAAAGTAACTATTCTTTGATAAAAGAGGACAGTATTATAAGGCTGCAGGAGAATTATTACGAAAAAATAAATAGTATAGAAAATGATGCGGAAGGTTTTATCAGAAGCATAAAAGCCGAAGACAGCCCGGAAACTGTAAATGAAAAAATAGATTTTATGAAAAATCTGAATAATCAGTACGAACATATATTTTATATTGATTCTTATAATAATATAGAGCTGACAGATAATACAGACAGTATTGAGATGAAAAAACTGGTCTCTGAAATAAATGATAAAACTTTTGAATTCTTTATTTCAAATCCGTATCTGGACAAGGTTTCAAATAAATATATGATTACTTTTGTGAAAAAGATAAAAATCAGTAATTTTGAAGAGAAAACAGCAGGAATTACAGTACCGCAGGATTATTTTCTGAATGCGGCAGGGACAAAAGCGGAAAACAGATATTATCTGATAAAGGACAGCGGAGAGATACTTGCTACAAACAGTCCTTTGAGCGGAAGCTCCTTTTACAGTCTTTATCATATGCCGAACAATAATGATTTAGATGAAGTAGAGGGAAGTTTTACAGTAAAATCAAACGGACAAAATATAGACTTTATGTATAAAAAATTAGAAATGGATAAATTATACATAATTATGGAAGATTCAAGATTATCATTTTATAAAAATCTATATTCAGATATATTTTTATCTTTAATATTGTGCATAATTGTTTCTGTTCTTATTTTTGGGATTATTTTCTTCTTTTTCTATAAATCTGTTTTCAGACTGGTGTATAAACTCAGGCAGGGAATAAACAGGATAATAAGTCTGGATAAGAGCTCGGAACTCATTGGAGAGTATGATGAGCCTGAGGATATAAAGAAGAAATTCAATAGTTTTTCTGATAAAATATATAATAAAGTAAGAATAACAGCCGGAAATATAAATAAAATTCATGAGAAAACCTATGAGCTGAATAAAAGCCAGGCATTAAATTATAAGATTCTCAGTGAAGAACAAAATAAAATGTTGCATATAAAAGAGGAAGTAAGAAAAATCATAAATCTTTCCGAAACAAATTCCGATGAGCTGGAAAAACTCATAAAGGAATGTGAACATATAGTGAAAGAAAACAAAAATATCACACTTATGACAGAAAGTCTCAGAAGAAGCTTTCATAAACTAAGTGACAGCAGTGTAAGTATAGAAGAGATGATAGATAATATAAATATGATTTCCGACAGGACTAATCTTTTATCGCTTAATGCAAGAAAAGAAGCAGAAAGGGCGGCTGAATACGGAGAAAGCTATCAGGTAACAGCAGAAGAAATAAGAAATCTGTCTGTGCTGATTTTGGATATATCAAATAAAGCAGGAGAAATAAGCCATAATGTAATAGAAAGAATAGCCAAGAGTAATCAGGTAATGGATCTGACAATAACAAAAATAAATAAGCTTCAGGATGAAATAAAAAGAATTGATAAAAATGTAAAATTTCTTTATGAAAATGTAAATCTGGAAAATATAGAAGAAAACAAACTGAATAAAACTTTCAGCGAGCTGGAGGAAATGATTTCGGGAACCAAAGAAAGACTTGCAGGCAATATAAATCTGACAAGCGAACTAAATATACTTTTTAAAGAGATAGAAAAAATAAATGATTCTCTGGAAAAGAGGGGATAATGAAGCCGGTAAAAAAATATCTGGTATTTGAAGCCGGGAAGGAATTATACGGAATAGAGCTGAAATATGTACTGAAAATAAAAAATAATGCAAAGTTTTATGAACTTCCCTCTTTGGGAAAAGATTATCCGGGTGTAATACACTTTGATAACAGATTTATTCCCGTGGCAGGTTTCGGCGGTGTAAATCCGGGAAACAGCGAGGCTGGTGCTGTTCTTATACTAAGATACAGGACAAATGAGTTTTCAATATTTGTAAAAAATGTTTTTGATATTTATGAACTTGAAAATATGGAAACAGCAGAAGATTTTTACATAGATGGAAAAGTGGTAAAATTAATTAATTTAGAAGAATTTATAGGAGGATAATGTTTATGGATTATTATGTAGGAATAGATCTGGGCGGAACAAATACGAAAATAGGAGCAGTGGATAGAGAGGGAAATAAAATATTTACTACAACAATAAAAACAGAATCAATAGACGGATATGAAATATCACTGAACAGAATAGCAGATATTTTGAAAGAAAATTTGAAAGAATATGAAATACCGCTTGATAAAGTGGGAGGAGTGGGAATAGGAGTTCCGGGACCTGTTGTGCAAACCAAAACAGTGAAATTTTTTGCTAATTTTCCATGGCCTGAAAATCTCAATCTGGCAGAGGAATTTGAAAAAAGAGTCGGTTTGAAAGTAAAAGTGGATAATGATGTAAATGTAATAACTCTTGGCGAAATGTGGAAAGGTGCAGGAAAAGGATACGGCAATGTTCTTGGAATAGCAATAGGAACAGGAATAGGCGGGGGAATAATTCTAAACGGACAGCTTGTTTCAGGGAAAAATGGTACGGGAGGAGAAATAGGACATACAAAATTAGTGAAAGACGGCAAACTTTGCGGATGCGGGCAGAAAGGATGCTGGGAAGCTTATGCATCAGCTACCGGACTTATAAGAGAGGCACAGGGAAGACTTATAGTAAATAAGGAAAATCAGTTATATGAAATGACAAAAGGAAGAGAACTGGAAGCAAAGGATGTATTTGATGCAGCAAAAGCAGGAGATAAATTTTCCGTGGATATAGTAGATTATGAGGCAGAATATCTGGCAATGGGAATCAGCAATCTTTTGAATACTCTTGATCCCGAAATAGTTGTTTTAGGCGGGGGAGTTAGTCTGGCCGGAGATTTCCTGATTGACAGGGTAAAAGAAAGCTTAAAAAAATATACACTTCCTTCTGCATTGGAGGGATTGAAAATAGTTCAGGCAAAACTGTGGAATGATGA
>JAITVW010000109.1 GCA_031285605.1 Fusobacteriales bacterium
AAAAATTTTTATTTTTTTTGTATTCTTTGTATATCACTGAAAATACTTTATAGACAATTCCAGCCGTAATCAATAATATTGTTGCTGTTTTCATATTATTAGTCTCCTTGCCTTTACATAATTAATTTTGCTATATTGAAGAATAAAGTCGATACTATATAAGGGAGTACCAAAAGTATTGCAGTCTCCATCAGCATCATTTTCCATCCGAATTCCTGTTTTAACGCACCAAGGGCAACCGCACAAGGTACAACCAAGAGTACAAACAACATAAATGAATATGCTCTTACCGGTCCGAAATCATCACTCCATAAGCTTCTTACCACCGGTATGATATCTCCTCCGGCATCTTCCTGAAGAGTTTCTTCATCAGCAGGCTCAAATGCTCCCACATGGAAAGTTACTGCATTGGCAAGTGCTTTTACTGAATCTATTGCTGCTACACCCAGATCTTTTACCTGTCCGAAAGTATCAGCAAGGAAATTATACTCTTCTTCCTCTTCATCTCCCGCTGTTTCTTCCTGCTGTTGTAATAATACCTGTCCGAAAAATGCTACTACTGTTTCTTTTGCTATTACACTCGGAACAAGTGATGCTACAGGCTCCCATCTGTCCGCAAATCCTGTAGGCTTAAACACAGGCTGTACTACTTTTGCTGCTTTTGCAAGATAAGATTCCTGTATGTTTCCTCCGTTAGGGAAATATCCGAAAAACCATATTACTATTAATATTCCAAGAATTATTGTTGTAGCTCTCTTTACATACATCATAGTTTTTGAAAGCATGTTATTCCATACTACTTTAAAGCTTGGCATTCTGTATGGAGGAAGCTCTATCAATAATTCTGTATTGTCACCCTTAAAATAATCAAATCTCTTTAATATATATGCCATAATAAGAGCAAATATAACACCTGTTACATACATCGAAACTATCACTAAAGCTGCATTTTTACTGAAAAATGCTGCTGCAATCAATGAATATACCGGCAGTCTTGCACCACATGACATAAATGTAGTAATAAATCCTGTAAGTCTTCTTGTTTTTTCATCTTCAAGTGTTCTTGTAGAATAAATTGCAGGAACTGTACATCCAAAACCAATAAGCATTGGTATAAATGCTTTACCTGATAATCCTACTTTATTCATTGCTTTATTCATCAAAAAGGCAACTCTTGCCATATATCCGCTTTCTTCAAGTATTGACATAAAGAAATAGATAAAGAACATCAGAGGTACAAATGTCAAGACAGCACCGACACTCGCCAAAATTCCGTCAAGTATAAAACTGTTCAGCCATCCCGGAGTTCCTTCTATTAATTTTCCTACATATTTTATGATATAATTACTGAAAAATCCGTCTACCCAGTCTATAAACGGGGCACTTCCATCAAAAATCAATACAAACATCACATACACAATTAATAAAAATGATAAAACCCCAAAAAATTTATTTAGTAATATTTTATCAATTTTATCTGTCATGGCAAATTTATTAATATCACTTTTTTTCAGATTTGCCGATACAATACCTCTTATTGCCCCGTAACGTGCTCTTGCTATTACATCGGCAGGATCCATATCATATCTGTCTTTTAAATTTTTTATTTCTTTCTCAGCTGTATCTCTTAAATCCACTCCATAATTCACTTTTACCGTTGCTAAAAAGTTAGTATCTTCTTCCAGCACCTTTATGGCAACCCAGTCAATCGGATATTTTACCATCAATTTATTATATTCTTTATTATTTGTCAGTGTTTTCTTTACGCTTGTAATATCTTCCTCTATTGCATTATCAAATGCCAGTGTGTACGGTATATGAGCCTGATCTTTATGAAGCTTTGCCAGTTTCACGGCTTTGGAGATTATCTCATTTATTCCTTCACCTGTTTTGCCGCTTGTGAATACTGCTTCCATACCTATCTGCTTTTCAAAGACTTCTTTATCCAGCTGATAGTTTAATTTTGTAAATTCGTCATGATAGTTTAAAGCCATGACCATTGGTTTCCCTATTTCCTTTAATAAAGCTGTCAAATAGAGATTTTTTTCCAATGCAGTAGACTCCACCACATTTATAATTACGTCAATATCATTTTCCAGTATAAAATCTCTGGAAACCAGTTCCTCAGGTGTGTTAGCTGTTAAACTGTATATTCCCGGAAGGTCGACTAGATTAACTTCTTCATTTTCAAATTTAAAAAATACTTCTTTTTTTTCGATCGTTACACCGGGCCAGTTTCCCATTTTTAAACTTGCATTTGAAATCTTATTAATTAAGGCGGTCTTTCCGACATTTGGGTTTCCTACAAATGCTATTTTTATCATCTTATACTACCTCAATTTCAATTTTTTGTGCCAGATTATTGCTTAACACTATTTTAGTTTCAATAGTTTTCATAAGTATATTTCCATTTGCTGCATTTTCCATGAAACAAGAATCTCCATTACATACCCCTAAACTCAACAGCTTCATATTCAGTTTTTTTTCTTTTATTTCCTTAATTCTGAATTTATCCCCTGCTTTTGCTTGTAACAATGTCATAATTCCCAACTCCTCACAAATTTGATTCACTAACTATAAATTGTTTTTATACTCAAAATAATTTTATACCTTTTTGGAATCTTTGTCAAGCCTTTATTTTACAAGACTTTTTATGAAATATTTATAAAAATGTAAAAATTACATTTTATTGATTGTTTTAAATTTTAATTTTTATTCTCAAAACATTGATATTACTAATTAAAAATATTTTCATTCAATAAAAAAAATACAATTTCTGTTTTTTCTATTTTCAGACTTGTATTTTTAAATTTATTTTTATCTATAAAATTATAAAATTTTACTTTTTTTTCTCTTATTACAAATTTTTTTCTCTTTTTCATAACCGTATACATAATTCAAGTTTATATTTCGCATCGAATTAAACACGCTTTTTTTTATTCCGGGATGCTTCTCTTCAAGATCACTCAGAAGATCCTTTACTTCTTTTCTCTTGCTTGAGGTTTTCCCCGCTTCTATGGTACATCCGCAGTTCATTGCAAGTATACCGTTCTTCTTTGTATAATTAATTATATTTTTTTCCTCTACATATATTAACGGTCTTATTACTTTTAATTTTCCCGATGTAGAGTCTGCCTCGGGGGTCATCGTCTTCACAGAACCCGAATAAAAAATATTTATAAGTGTAGTCTCGATTACATCATCAAAATGGTGACCCAAAGCAAGTTTATTATAACCGTATTCTTCTACTTTTTTATACAAAATTCCCCTTCTCATCTTGGCACATAAAAAACATGGATAATCCTTAGCCTTTTCATTTGCGATTTTCCAAATATTAGTATCAAAAATTTCACAGTCAATATCCAGTTTCAAAAGATTATTTTTAAAATTATACAGATCCTCTTTTTTAAAACCGGGATTTAGATTAACCGCTCTGAATTCAAAGTTTCTTCTTTTATCCTTTTTTAACCGCTGAAAGAGCTTATAAAGCAAAAGACTGTCTTTCCCGCCGGAAATTGCAACTGCAATCTTATCTCCGTCCTTTACAAGCCCAAATTCATTAACAGCTTTCAAAAATTTTGCCCATATAGATTTTTTATACTCGGCAGTTATGCTGTTCTCTATATCTTCAAGCGGTTTCATGTCACATTCCGGCAAAACCGCATCACATTTTAAATTTATCATTTTTACTCCTTGCAATCAAATATAACCGATATGTCTTTTCCGAAAATTATATTGATTTTTCACTACAATTTTTCATAAAACCAAAATTACATAATAAAAATGTGGAATATCCACATTTTCATTTTTTATAAATTAACAATTTCGACATTCTTTTTCTAATTCAGCTATTTTTTCTTTTAATGCTTCATCTCTCGAATCTATATCATAAGCCGCTTTATATTCCTCTATAGCCCTTTTAAACCTTCCCATATTTTCATATTTTCTTGCAAAATCTATATGTGCGATATATATGTCAAGATCAAGGAAAATTGCAAATTCATAATTCTCTATTGCTTTTATGATCTCTCCCTTTCTTGAGTATATATTTCCCAAAAGAAACAATATAAAAGGTTCCATAGGGTCATAATTTAATACTATACTCAAATTTTCCTCTGCCTTATCCAAATCGTTTACTTCATAATATAAGTAACCTAAAAATGCCCGCATTTCAAAATCATCAGGTTTAAGCTTCACAAGCTGTTCGTAAATGCTTATAGCTTCCTTATCCTTCTTTAGTGCATGATAGATTGTGGCCAAATTCTGCAGTGCTTCAGTATCCTTAGAATTATTGATTACTTTTGCCTTATATAGTTTTAACTCTTCTTCTATATTGTCATCATATCTGATCTCTTTAAATATTAATGTCTTTAACATTTAATACACTCTCCATTATTCTATTCTAAACACCCTCTGATTAATTTTATTAAATATTCTAACATATTTTTTTTTAATAGTAAAATTTTATTTTCTCCGATACTCCGCCTAGCGTAGAAACTGTTACATTATGGAATTGCTCTCCGTTAACTTCTATATTAACTCTGTAACACAATTTTATCTTCATCATTTAAATTTTTGGAAATTATTCATATCTCAATTATACTACATTTGGATACTATTTGAAACAAAATTTTTTCAAAGATTAGAGTTATGATGATACAATTGTTTTTTAAACAGTATTTGTATTCAGTGCACTTTAAAATTTTAAAACTTTAATACTGTAATTTTTGTAAATAAAAAAATGGCTCTGAATTAACAGAAACCATTTTAATTTCCGGTTATCTTATGTTATTTTCCGCTTTATACTGCTCTATTCTGAATAATAAATCTTCTATTTCCTGTATTTCATTTACTTTTTTATCTATTTGTTTATCTACCTTTGTAAGTTCTTTTTCCAATCTTGTTCCGCTGTTCAGATGCTGTCTTAGATTTGTCCATTTTCCTCTTGCACCTTCCCTTAATTCTCTTCTATATTCATAAGTTGGAGCTGCACCTGCTATCATTCCTGTTAATACACATAATACTGCTGTTATTCCTAATTTTTTCATTTTCTCCTCCTTTTATCTATTTCTTTTCATTCTTGCCTGTTCATCCGGCATTAGTTCTTCCTCTTCTGCTTTTATTCTGTCCAGTATTGTATACCAGTATCCTCTTTTTTCAGGTAACGTTACATATACTGATTCTTGCGATCTTCTTAATGCCTTTTCATATGAAGAATATACTCCGTCCTGATCATAGTCTTTCGTTATACTGTCTTCCACTGCTTTACTTACCTGTACATCTCCATTTTCAGCACTGTATGCTGCAACTGTCATTAAGCTCATCAAAAATAATAATAATAATTTTTTCATATACCCTCCCTATTTTTTCGTTTTATTAAGATATTTTAGTACTTTGTTATACTCGATTTTATGCCATGCCACATCTTTTTTAGCTCTGTAATTTTCTATCTTATCTGCCTTTTCCATTTGTGCGTTTATATCAGGCATTTCGGGTGCTGTTTTATCTTTTTTGGCACTAAGTGAAACTACACCTGTTACAAGCATAATACTAATTATGATTTTTTTCATTTTCTCCTCCTTATATAAATTAAATAAAAAACAGTCTTCAATATATAATAACATATATATTAAATTAATTCAACATAAAACATTAACTAATATACTATATTATTACCTGATTTAACCCAGAAAAAAAGTCACTGATTCAATATCAGTGATTTTTTCTTACTCAGCATTCGGTTTATCTTTTTTTGTCATTTTTATTTTTCCAAGATTTATCAGACCTTTTTTATCATAATCTTTTATTATGTCATTTAATTTATATTTATCTACAACTTTTTTCATTATTTCAAGTCTGTCATTATTTATTTTTTGCTGAAATAAGAAATTGTAAATTTGTGTATACGCATCTGCTATAGTAAAGTTTAGGAATGATTCTTTATTCATTTCATGGAAATTCTTAACTTCATCCTCAGTTACATTTACCTTTCCTGATAAACTCTTTTCTATATAATAGTTTATCTGTACTTTATCTTTAATCTCTTCTATTTCGTCAGCCTCAGCAGTAAAAAAATCTTCCTTTTTCATCTCTTCAATCATTATTTTATCAAAATATTTTGCAGTAATTCTTACAGAATTATTACTCATATATTTTACTTCATCATTGCTCAGCACAAGTTCACCCTGAAAATCAGCTATGATATCCTGTATCATTTTTGTTTCATTGGCAACCAGCTTTTGTCTGTATAAGAAGTTATAAATCTGCGCAGCTATATTATCAGAATTACTCTCATTCTGGTTTGCAAATAAGCCTCTGTTCGCATTATAAAAGCTTTGGATCTCATTATTTGTAACTGCCACTGTACCATCCAGTTTCTTTTGAACATAAAATCTTACAAGGGCATTTTCCTGAAGAAAATCCATTTCTTTTAATTCTGCATCTGTTCTTTCAGCCTGTTTTGCTTCATATAATAAAGCTTTATCTACCAACACCTGAGCTATTTCATTAGGTCTGTTTTTATATTTTTCTATTTCTTTCTCTGTTAAAGATATAAAATCTTTTACATTATCCATAGATCTTCCTTTCTATAAATACTTTTTTCTTTTTTTAACTTTCCCGTATATATAACTTAAAAGATACTCCTATGTGGAGGAGTATCTGTTATAAATATAAAAAAATAATTAATTTCCTACTATAGCACTAAAC
>JAITVW010000045.1 GCA_031285605.1 Fusobacteriales bacterium
AATAGAAGGATTTTTGGTAGCATTGTGGCCTATAGGATGCATAGTCACGGCAGCATTGTTCTGTTATAGTCTGTCACTTGAAACAGGACAGATAAATATAATAAAGAAAACCCTTGAGGGAATATCAGGAGACAGAAGAATGCAGGTTCTGCTTATTGCATGGGGTTTTGGAAGCTTTATGGAAGGTGTGGCGGGATACGGAACATCAGTGGCAATTCCTGCGGGAATACTTCTGGTTTTGGGCTTTGGTCCTCTTTATTCGGCACTTATATGCCTGATATCAATAGGCGGATCCAATTCATTCGGTTCTGTAGGAATTCCGGTTATTATGCTTGCTAATCAGGTAAAGCTGGATTACAGGGTAATGGGTGTAAATGTGGCAATACAGCTCCTTCCCTTTATAGTGATAATACCTGTACTGCTGGTAATACTCGCAGGAAGAAGGGATTCTAAAAGAATAAGAGATGCCTTTGATAAAAAAATAATCTGTGTACTTATTGCATGTACTGCTGCTTATATACCGGCAATACTTACGTCTGTATTTATCGGACCGGAAATGCCTGCTATAATAGGCGGGGTTTTGATTATGGCTGCGGTAATAGTGATGTCAAAGCTTTTATATAAAAATGTGGGAAATAAAGAGAAAATAAGATTCAAAACTGCTTTGAAAGCTTTTTTACCTTATATTTTTATGGTAATATTCATACTTGCGGTAAATCCGGCAAACAAAGTACTTTATGAATTTTTGGATAAATATACAACAATCAGCGTAAATTTTTCAGCGGGAGATAATTATAAAGCAGGAAACGGGGAAATTACATATTTTCGGATATTTCTCTCTCCGGTGATACCTATACTTCTTGCCACTCTTGCGGGAGGACTTCTTCAGGGAACAAGGGTAAAGATTATAGGCAGAACATTTGTCCGGGTGATAAAAAATAATACAAGAACCCTTTTTACCATAATGGGAATAGTTTCTCTGGCTTCTTTTATGAAGCACAGCGGCATTATAATAAGTGTAGCGGATGGATTTACAATGATTACGGGAAGATTCTACCCTTTGATAGCACCATTTATAGGGGCAATAGGTACATTTATGACAGGAAGCAACACCTCGGCAAATTTGCTTTTCGGATCATTGCAGAGTGTAGCGGCGGATAATCTCGGCATAAATAAGTACTGGCTGGTGGCCTCTAATACAGTAGGAGCAACACTCGGGACAATGATATCACTTCAGAGTCTTTCTATTGTTGCGGCAACAGTGGGATTAAAAGGAAAAGAAAATATAGTTTTGAAAAAAGCAGTAAGATATTCGCTGTCTTTACTAGCAGTACTGGCAGTATATGTATATATTATAAGTTTAATTATAAAAAGCTAAAAATAAATGTTTGGAGGAAAAAAATGGAAGAAAAGAAAGATTATGCAGCTACTCTGAATCTTTTGAAAACAAGTTTCAAAATGAAAGCCAGCCTGCCTAATAAAGAGCCTTTACTTTTAAGAGACTGGCAAAAAAAGAAAATCTATGAAAAAACACTGGGAAGATTCGACAAGAAGTTTATATTACACGACGGTCCTCCTTATGCAAACGGGGATTTACACGTAGGGCATGCTGAAAATAAAATTTTAAAAGATATTATAATGAGATATAAAAGACTTAGAGGTTATGATGCGCAGTATGTACCGGGATGGGATACACATGGTCTTCCTATTGAGCTGAAAGTAACTGAGGCTCTTGGTGATAAAGTAAAAACTATGTCTCCGATAGAGATTAGAAAAGAATGCCGTAAATACGCTTTGAAATGGGTGGAAAAACAGAAAGCGGAATTTATAAGGCTGGGTATTATGGGAGAATGGGAAAATCCTTACATTACTCTGATGCCTGAATATGAGGCGGAAGAGTTAAGAGTATTTAAAGAAATATACAATAACGGATATATTTATAAAGGTCTGAAACCTGTTTACTGGTCACCTTCCACTGAAACAGCACTGGCTGAAGCGGAAATAGAATATCAGGATGTGGTATCGCCGTCTATTTATATAAAAATGGACGGAGAACAGGATCTTAAGGATAAGCTGGGTCTTGATGAAGCAGCAATAGTAATATGGACAACAACTCCATGGACTCTTCCGGCTAATCTGGGAATAAGTCTGCATGCTGAGTTTGATTACGGCGTGTATAAGACTGAAAAAGGAAATCTTTTATTGGCAAAAGAGCTGGCAGAGACAGCTTTCAAAGAAATGGAAATAGAAAATTACGAGCTTATAAAGGAAATAAAAGGTGCCGAGCTTGATAATACACATTATAAACATCCTTTTATAGACAGAACGGGACTTGTAATGCTTGGCGACCATGTAACCCTTGAAGCAGGAACAGGAGCAGTTCATACTGCGCCGGGACACGGGGTTGATGACTATCTTGTAGGTCAGAAATATAATATCGGAATACTTTCTCCTATTGATGATAAAGGTCATTTTACGAAAGCAGGAGGAAAATATGAAGGAATGTTTTATAAAAAAGCAAATAAATTCATTTCTGAAGATATGAAGGCTTCAGGACATTTATTAATGGAAAAAGAGCTGAAACACTCATATCCTCATGACTGGAGAAGTAGAAAGCCGGTTATCTACAGAGCCACAGAACAGTGGTTTATAAAAGTGGAAGAGGGAGATCTGAGGGAAAAAGCTCTGAATGTACTGAAAGATGTAAACTTTATTCCTGCAACAGGAAGAAACAGAATTACTTCAATGATAGAAGGAAGACCGGACTGGACAATTTCGAGACAGAGAATCTGGGGAGTACCTATTCCGATTTTTTATAATGATGATAAAGACGGAGAAATAATTTTTCAAAATGATATCATGGACAGAGTAGTGGAACTGGTGGAAAAAGACGGGACAGATGTATGGTTCAAGATGTCAGCGGAAGAGCTTATAGGTGACGAGCTTCTTGAAAAACATAATCTGAAAGGTACGAAGCTGAGAAAAGAAAGAAGTATTATGGATGTGTGGATTGATTCGGGAACTTCACACAGAGCAGTTTTATCTACGAGAAAAAATCTTCAGAGACCGGCAGATCTTTACCTTGAAGGAAGCGACCAGCACAGAGGATGGTTTCAGTCGTCACTTTTGACATCTGTGGCAAGTACGGGGGATGCTCCTTATAAAAGTATACTTACACATGGTTTTGCCAATGACGCACAGGGAAGAAAAATGTCAAAATCCCTTGGAAATCAAATGTTCCCGAGTGAAATCATAAATCAGTACGGTGCGGATATACTGAGATTATGGGTAGCGTCTGTGGATTACAGGGAAGATGTAAGAATTTCTGACAATATACTGAAACAGGTCTCTGATTCATACAGAAGAATAAGAAACACCGCAAGATTCATTCTTGGAAATATAAGTGATTTTGATTATAAAAATGATAAGATAAGCTTTGAAGATATGTATGAGGTGGATAAGTGGGCCTTGAACAAGCTTGAGAGACTAAAAAATAAAGTAGAAGAATATTATGAAAAATATGAATTCTATAACTTGTTTAATGAAATCCAGTATTTCTGCGGAATAGAAATGTCGGCATTTTATCTTGACATAATAAAGGACAGACTATATGTGGAAAAGACAGATTCTAAGTTAAGAAGAAGCGCACAGACTGTAATGGTGGAAATCCTTGAATTTCTGGTAAGAGTTGTAGCTCCGGTTCTGTCATTTACTGCAGAGGAAATCTGGGAAAAAATGCCTGAAACTTTGAGAGAAGAAGAATCCGTTCATTTGGCACAGTGGGTCGCTGCAAAGCCGGAATATCTCGATAATGCTTTAGATGAAAAATGGAGTAAAATAATGGACTTAAGAAAAGAAGTCTACAGGGAAGTAGAAAAAGTAAGGCAGGAAAAAACAGTAGGGTTATCTTTGGATGCTAAAGTAGAATTATTTATAAATAATAAAGAGTTTGAATTTATAAAAGATATAAATATAAATGATCTGCAGGATTATTTTATAGTATCACAGATACATTTCGGGGAAACTGACGGAATGACTGATACTGAAATCAGCGGAATAAGAGTAAAAGTAACAAAAGCAGACGGTGAAAAATGTGAAAGATGCTGGAAGTATGATGAACTGGGAACTGATCCTGAATATCCGGATGTTTGTCCGAGATGTGCAAAAGTTCTGCACAGTTAGGAAGTGATTTTTTGCTTTATATAATAATAATAGTAATCTTGACTGCAATAGATCAGATTACGAAAATATACATGAGATCGGCAGCAGGCGGGGTGGAAGCCTTTTCCATCCCGGTTACAGGAAATTTTTTCCATCTTACATATGTAGAAAATCACGGTGGAATTTTTGGTATATTTCAGGGAAAAATAAGTGTGTTTACTGTACTTAGCATTGTAGTTATAGCATACCTGATATATTCCGAAAGAAAAAATATAAAAAATTATACTAAACGGACTAAAATAGGAATAGCATTTATAACCTCAGGAGCAATAGGAAATATGACGGACAGGATTATGAGAGGTTATGTAATAGATATGCTGGATTTCAGAGGGATATGGCATTTTGTCTTTAACTTTGCAGATGTATTTATTAATGTAGGAGTAGGAATAATTATTTTGGACTATTTAGTAAAAAAAA
>JAITVW010000245.1 GCA_031285605.1 Fusobacteriales bacterium
TATTCAGTCCATCGGTAGTAATAACATCCTCTTTTACATACACATAATCAATGCCGATATTTGGTCTGATTTTGATGCCGGAAGTAATTTTCCGATTATACCCCGCTGACAATCCTCCCTTTACCACATGGGAATTATAGCTGCTCTCTTTTCTACCTGTACCCAGCCAGTCTGCATTCAGTTCATGTTCATTATAACCATACTGTAAATGTGCATCTATATCAAAATTCTCTTTTGTATATCTTCCAAATACATTTATATTAAATGACTTTACTTTTTCATCATCATCATTAGAATATGAAACACTGTTGTTTGTATACCCAAGAGTAAAACCGCTGTAAAGATATTCTGCATGTTTATGAAGAGTTGTTCCCATTATTCCGTTTGTATTCACATTATAATCATAATTATACTTATTTTCTGCATCAAAATTTGATTTCAGCCCCAAGTATTCTATAGATTGTCTTCTTTCACCAGATATCATATCTGATGCTTCCATATTCAAAAACCTTTCTGAAGCCCGTCCGATTTTATTGGCATTATCAAAATCTACCCTGTTTCTTGGAACCGGATTCAATTTGGCCTCTATCTCTGCTTCTTGCTGTCCCGGGTCAGGTTTAATCCCCATGTCGGGAGTTAAACCTATTTTGGAATACACCTGATCTACTACTGTTACACCATTTTCGACTCTGGAAACAGCTTCTCTTATCCAGCCTTCTGTTTCCTTTAATTCCTGCGTTACACCAAAATTAAAACTCGGATCTACTGCCTGAAGTTTGTTTGAAATGATAATATTTTTTATTCTGACTTTACTTTTTTCCGAAACCTGTTCTGCCTCTTCCAGTATATTTTTAGCTGTACTTCCAGCATTTGTCAGAACTATTTTTCCACCATTCAATACTACGCTTCCTGCTATAATTTTTCCGGTTTTTTCAGTTTCGGAATTAATTCCGTCATAGTCAACACCTACATTAACAGTTCCATTTATTGTCAAATCACCCACTGAAGTATCTGCGGAAAAATCTGCGGCAATACTTTTTACATTGCCAAAAGCATTGCTGTAATAAGTATCCACGTCTGCGGCAGGTTTTAAGTTCACTGTCCCGTTTATTACAGAATTTCCCGATGAAACAATTTTTTCAAAATTATTTATTTCATCAAATGTAACATTTCCACTACTTATAAAAATATTGCTTCCTGCCCCGCCGTCTATTTTTCCTCTTACCGCAGAATTATTTCCCAGTTCAAGAACATTGTCTCCGCTGTCAAATTCTATTGCAGTACCTCCCGGATTTCTTGCAGTTATTGTTCCGGCATTTAGAAAATGACCGCTGTACTGATTCGATCCGGAAACTATTTTTACTGTACGATCAAAAGATGCTATTGTTCCGTAATTTTTTGCTTCTTTATTATTTTCAGCATAAAATGCTGTCCCGTTATTATCAAGCTCTATTAATATATTTCCGTTATTTATAACTTTTGAATCCTTAGAATCAATTACTTTATCACTATTATACGAAAGCAGCATTCCGTTTATCTCTACACCGGATGAATCAGCCTTTACGGCAGACCCGTACTCAGTTACCACCATTCCTCCCATAATTAATTCAGAGTTATTCTCGACTACTACAGCATCTATATCTCCTTTTACCAATACAAGCGATGAAGTATCCACTTCAATTTTTCCATTACCGGGGGCATATATTCCATAACTGTTCCCTGAGGTATTGGCATATATAAATTGTGAATCTTTCATTAACAGTGAAGTATTATTCTCAAGATATACACCTTTATCGGCTCCTCTGTACTCAACCACAGAGCCGTCCCATTCTGCTGACTGATTTTCTCCTATATAAAATCCCATTCCCGGACCGGTTAACTCATTATTCAACAGAACCCTCAGTCCTTTCAGTCTGAGAAAATTATCTGACCAAGGCTGAGCCCATAAAACCAGGTCATTATTAGACACAGCAGTAATCGTAGACGGATCTATCGAATAGTCTCCAAGCCCGTCCGGAAACTGATAGAGAGCTCCTATATTCACAGCTCCACCTACTCCATAAAAAAGAGTATAACCTGGTTGTCCTACTTCTGCCATAGTTCCAATATGTCCGCCAGCCCATGTTGTAAAACCATATGCAAAGCTTGCATCCACTACTCCGAATAACGCAAACTCATCAGCACCGGTAACAGTTATTTCCCTGTTTTCCCCTATTCTGTAATCGGTATAATCATTAAATGATACTGAATAAGCACTGCTGGTAAGCAAAGCAGAAAGTGCAAATAAATGTTTATATCCAACTTTTTTCATAAAAATCCTCCTTTTTATTGTATAATTTTATCAGCCCGCTAAATTTGTTGACATTTTTAGAATTTATATTTATTTTCTCAAAAATAATTAATATTTTTTATTAAAATATCTTTTTTTCTTAAATTCTAATCAACACTACTATAAATACAGGCTTTCTAAAAATTATTACAATTTTGTTTTCTTTTCTAATATTATACCCTGCTTTTCTCTTACCGGCAACTAAAATTTACAGCTTATTAAATTATATTTCCGTTAAAAATCATTCTTTCCTTTACTTTCTTTATATTTGTATATATAATATGTATGGTACCATACTAGTTTTATGATTTTATTTGCTTCTGACCGGACAATAAAGATAAAATATATAACAGCTTCTGTATTATCAGCGATGACACAGAAAGCAGCTTTCAGGCAAATCATTAAACTAAAATTCAAATCATAAAAAGTAACTTCTGTTACAGCTTTTTTCCAAATTTACCAGTATAATATATATAATCTAAATTTTAAATCATTAGTCATTGTTTTAGTCAATATTTTTTGGATTTCCGCTAAAATACTTTGACTTTCAAATAGAAATGTTTTAAAATATTTGTGTGTAAAATTTATTTAAATAATGTTCAACAGTTTTTAGAAAGGGAGTGTTCATAGTGAATGCATGGAACAATTTTAATAGAGGCGCCTGGGTTGACAATATCAATGTAAGTGACTTTATTCAAACAAACTACACTGAATATCTGGGAGATGAAAGTTTTCTTACCTCTCCTACAGACGCTACAATGAAATTATGGGATTCTTTAACAGAAATGTTTAAAGTGGAGAGGGAAAAAGGAATTTATAATGCAGAAACAAAAATTCCTTCTCAGATAGATGCTTACGGTCCCGGCTATATCAACAAAGACTTAGAAAAAATAGTCGGTCTTCAGACAGATGAACCATTAAAAAGAGGTATCTTTCCAAATGGCGGGCTCAGAATGGTAAAAAACAGTCTGGAAGCTTTTAATTATAAATTAGATCCTATTACTGAAGAAATTTTTTCAAAATATAGAAAAACTCATAATGACGGAGTTTTCTCAGCTTATACTTCCAGTATAAGAAAAGCAAGAAGCAGCGGTATAATCACAGGACTTCCTGATGCATACGGAAGAGGAAGAATCATAGGAGATTACAGAAGAATAGCACTTTATGGTACTGACAGACTGATAAACGAACGTGAAGAAAGATACAAAAGATGTGATCCTAATGAAATGACCGAAGATGTTATCAGACTAAGAGGAGAAATACGAGAGCAGATAGATGCTCTGAAAGCATTAAAGAGAATGGCTCAGTCATATGGTTTTGACATATCAAATCCTGCTTCTGCTGCTCAGGAAGCTATACAATGGACTTATTTCGGATATCTCGGAGCAATTAAAGACCAAAACGGAGCTGCTATGAGTATCGGACGTGTGTCTACTTTCCTTGATATTTATATTGAAAGAGATATTAAAAACGGTATTCTTACAGAACAGGAAGCTCAGGAGCTTATGGATCAGTTTGTTATGAAACTCAGAATCGTAAGATTCTTAAGAACACCTGAGTACGACCATCTGTTCTCGGGAGATCCTGTATGGGTTACTGAATCCATCGGAGGTATGAGTGATTCCGGAAAATCCCTTGTTACAAAAAACAGTTTCAGACTTCTGCATACTTTATACAATTTAGGACCTGCACCTGAACCGAACCTGACAGTCCTTTGGAGTGAAAGACTTCCTGAAAACTGGAAAAATTACTGTTCCAAAGTATCTATAGATACTTCATCTGTACAGTATGAAAATGATGATCTTATGAGACCTGAATTTGGTGATGATTATGGTATCGCATGCTGTGTTTCTCCGATGAGAATAGGAAAACAAATGCAGTTTTTCGGTGCAAGAGTTAATCTTCCAAAAGCACTGCTTTATGCTATAAACGGCGGTAAGGATGAAAAAACAAAGACTCAGGTAACTCCTGAAATATTTGATAAAATCACTTCCGACTATCTTGAATTCCATGAAGTTTGGGAAAAATTCGATAAGCTTCTTGACTGGCTGGCTGAAACATATGTAAAAGCACTGAATATTATTCACTATATGCATGATAAATATTCTTATGAAGCATTGGAAATGGCTCTTCATGATGTAGATGTATACAGAACACAGGCATTCGGAGTAGCAGGAATTTCCATAATTGCCGACTCGCTTGCAGCCATAAAATACGGAAAAGTAAGAGTAGTAAGAGATGAAGACGGAGATGCAGTAGATTATGTTGTGGAAAAAGGATATGTCCCTTTTGGAAATAATGACGATAATACAGATAAACTTGCAGTAAAAGTAGTAAAATTATTTATGAATAAAATAAGAGCACATAAAATGTACAGAAATGCAACACCTACACAATCAGTACTTACAATTACATCAAATGTGGTTTACGGTAAAAAGACAGGAAATACTCCTGACGGAAGACGTGCCGGCGAACCTTTTGGTCCCGGAGCAAATCCTATGCATGGAAGAGATACAAGAGGTGCTGTAGCTTCACTTGCTTCTGTTGCAAAGCTCCCGTTTGAACATGCCAACGACGGAATTTCATACACTTTCGCAATAACACCTGAAACTTTGGGAAAAAATGAAGATGAGAAAAAGAATAATCTTACAGGACTTCTTGACGGATACTTTAATCAGTCCGGACAGCATCTGAATGTCAATGTTTTTGGAAGAGAACTGCTGGAAGATGCTATGGAACATCCGGAAAACTATCCTCAGCTTACTATAAGAGTTTCGGGATATGCAGTAAATTTTGTAAAATTAACAAAAGACCAACAGCTTGACGTAATAAACAGAACAATAGCAGATAAATTTTAATAAGAATGGGAAGTTGTAAAAAATGAAAGGTTATATTCACTCTTTTGAATCCTTTGGGACCAAAGACGGACCCGGAATAAGATTCGTGCTTTTTTTGCAGGGATGTCCTCTGCGGTGTCTGTATTGTCATAATGTAGACACCTGGGATTTGAAAAATAAAAAATATATGCTTACACCAAAAGAAACTATGGACGAAATTTCTAAAGTCAGAGGTTTTATTAAGTCCGGGGGAGTTACAGTTTCCGGCGGCGAGCCTTTGCTTCAGCCGGAATTTATTCTTGAGCTTTTCAAGCTTTGCAGAAAGGAAAAAATCCACACTGCAATTGATACTTCAGGCTATCTTCTAAATGGCAGGATAAAAGAGGTGCTTGATCTTACAGACCTTGTGCTGCTTGATATAAAGCATATTAATCCTGACAAATATCAGGCTCTGACATCTGTGGAACTAAAACCTACATTGGAATTTATGGAGTATTTATCAAAAATAAATAAGCCTGTCTGGATCAGATATGTTCTTGTTCCCGGTTATACTGACAATGAAAAAGATCTGAAAGCATGGGCAAAATATGTTTCTAATTTCAAAAATCTAGAAAGAGTGGATATACTTCCTTTTCATCAAATGGCTTCTTATAAATGGGAAGGTCTTGGAAGATCTTATGAACTCAGGGATATCCCTGCTCCTTCCAAAGAAGATATAGAAAGAGCCGAAGATATTTTTAAATCTTTTGGCTTAAAAACACTTACCTGAATATACGGGGACTGTTTTTTGGAGGAGTGTTCGTATAATATATTTCTTAAATGACTATATATCAAATTAACATCCTTACTCAGGGTGTTTTTTTTATATTACTCTGTGGTACTCTCCATTTTTTCGTTTCTTAATTAGGCAGTTCTTCTTAGCGATCAAAAATAATTTTATTTAAAAATATTATTTTTAAAATTCTACTTGTACATTACATGTATACTACTATCAAAAAATATTAACATTTTCGTTTACTTTACATAACTTTAAAAAGCCTGCTTTTCAGCAGGCTCTCACATTTATTAAATTTTATTTACCTTGATAATCGGCTCCATAGTATGCTTTTAAGTATATTTCTTTTAATTCAGTTACTAACGGATATCTAGGGTTTGCTCCAGTACACTGATCGTCGAATGCGTCAAGTGCAAGCTGGTCAACAGCTTCTAGGAATTCTTTTTCAGGAACTCCGAATTCTTTTATAGAAGCAGGGATTCCTATTTTATCTTTCAGACCGTCTATTGCCTTTATCAGATTAGTTATTTTATCATCATCTGTTTTACCGTTTACTCCTAAAAAGTTTGCTATTTCCACATATCTATTTTTAGCATCAGGATACTTATACTGAGGGAATACTCCCATTTTAGTAGGACTTTCCACAGCATTAAATTTAATTACTTCGTTAAGAAGCAGTGCATTTGCTATCCCATGAGGTACATGGAATTTTCCTCCCAGTTTATGTGCCATTGAGTGACATATGCCAAGAAATGCATTTGCGAAAGCCATACCTGCAAGACATGATGCATTAGCCATTTTTTCTTTTGCATGAATTGCTTTTGCTCCGCCTTCTACCGACTCAGGAAGATAGTCGAATACCAGCTTCATTGATTCCAGTGATATAGGCTTTGTAAACTCAGTAGCAAGTGTAGAAACATATGATTCCACAGCATGTGTAAGTACGTCTATACCAGAGGCCACTGTCAATCCTCTAGGCATAGTAAGCATTAATTCAGGATCGATTATTGCCATATCAGGTGTTAATTCATAATCTGCAAGAGGATATTTTACTCCTGTTTCATCATCAGTTATTACTGAGAATGGTGTAACTTCCGAACCTGTTCCCGCTGATGTTGCTACAGCTATAAATTCTGCCTTCACTCCCATCTTAGGAAATTGATATATTCTTTTTCTTATATCCATAAATCTCATTGATAAGTCATGAAATTTTACTTCCGGATGCTCATATAACACCCACATGATTTTGGCAGCATCCATTGCAGAACCTCCGCCAAGCGCTATAATCACATCAGGATTATAGTCAAGCATTGCCTGCGCTCCTTTTTGAGCTGATGATAATGTTGGATCTTCTACTACATCTGAGAATATTCTGTAGTCTATGTTTAATTCATCAAGTACTTTTGTAATATGATTAGTAAATCCTAATTTTGCCAGCGCTGAATCTGTTACGATAAATGCTCTTTTTTTAGACCCCTTCAATTCTTCTAAAGCCACAGGAAGCGAACCAAATTTAAAATAGATTTTTTCGGGAACTCTAAACCAAAGCATATTTTCTCTCCTTTCAGCAACTGTTTTTATATTAATCAAATGTTTTACTCCTACGTTTTCAGAAACAGAGTTCCCTCCCCAAGAACCACATCCTAATGTTAATGACGGCTCTAATTTAAAGTTAAACACATCCCCTATTGCTCCCAGCGATGAAGGCATATTTACAAGAGTTCTTCCTGTTTTCATTCTTTTACCGAATCTGTCTATTTTTTCTCTTTCAGCAAGATTCACATAAAGAAGTGATGTATGTCCCAGTCCTCCAAGATCTACCAGCTTTGCTGCTTTGTCCAATGCATCGTCATAATTTTTTGCTTTGTACATAGCCAGAACCGGAGATAATTTCTCATGTGCAAACGGCTCATCATGTGCTACAGAAGTTACTTCTCCGATAAGAACCTTTGCATTTTCCGGAACTTCTACTCCTGCCATTTTTGCTATAGTATATGCACTTTGACCTACTATTTTAGAGTTTAATGCTCCATCTATAAATATTGTATTTCTTACTTTATCCAGTTCAGCTTTCTTAAGAATATATGCTCCCCTTAAGTCAAATTCTTTTCTTACTTCGTCATAGATTTTCTCATCTACTATTATTGCCTGTTCAGATGCACAAATTACCCCATTGTCAAAAGTTTTTGACATTAATGTATAGTTTACAGTCATTTTTACATCAGCTGTTTCATCTACTATTACCGGTGTATTTCCTGCTCCTACTCCTATTGCAGGTTTTCCTGATGAATAAGCAGCCTTAACCATTCCCGGTCCTCCGGTTGCAAGAATCAAATCAGCCTCTGCCATTAATTCCTTAGAAAGATCTACGCTTGGTTCATCTATCCACCCAATGATATTTTCAGGTGCTCCAGCTTTCACTGCAGCCTCTAAAGCTAGTTTCGCAGTATAGATAGTACATCCTTTTGCTCTTGGATGCGGAGAGAATATAATTCCGTTTCTTGTTTTAAGAGCAAGCAATGTTTTGAATGCTGTAGTTGATGTAGGGTTTGTTGTGGGTATTACCCCGGCCACCACTCCTATTGGCGTAGCTATTTTTTTGATTCCGAATGATCTGTCTTCTTCAAGTACGCCGCAAGTTTTTTCATCCTTGTATTTATTATAAATATATTCAGAGGCAAAATGATTTTTTATTACCTTATCCTCCAAAATACCCATTCCTGTTTCCTCAACAGCCATTTTTGCAAGATTAATTCTTTCATTGTTAATTACTAAAGCGACTTCTTTAAAGATTCTGTCTACTTCATCCTGGCTGTATTCAGCAAATTTTGCCTGCGCCGCTTTTACTTTTGCCATCATTTCTCTTAATGATTTCAAATCCTTAACCATTTTCGACCTCCATAAATTATTTTTTTCACTTTTTCAGAAAAAATTATACTAACATAAAATCATACAGTATATATTATTTCAATTGTAAAAGCATCTATTAATTTTATATATATAATCTATACCTTCTAATTATGTTATTTTTTTCACTTAATATAAAATCTTAAAAAGTCTTTTATTGATGAATAATAACATTTTATTCACAATATCAAGACTGTTATCTAGTCTTTTATATGTCTTAATTATATTTCTTTGTGAATAAAATGTTAAACAAATTTTCTATTAAACTTTTTTATGCTGTGTGTTATAATAAATACGGCAAATACTTATCTGATGAACTTTTATTCATTCGATAAACTGTTTAATTTTAGTTAAAGGAGATATACTATGAAAAAAATAATTTATATTTTTACAGTTTTTTTGATGATAATATCATGTTCGGGAGTTTCACACAAAGGAGACGGTACTCCTTCTGCTAATCTGCCATATTCTGGAAAAGCATCATGGTATGGCGATAAATTTAACGGTAATTCTACGGCAAGCGGCGAAATTTTTTCTGACAAAGCTCTCACAGCTGCCCATCCCAGCCTTCCGTTTGGAAGTATTGTAGAGGTAACCAATATGGAAAATAACAAAAAAATAAAAGTACGCATAAACGACAGAGGTCCCTTTACCAAAAGCAGAATTATTGACCTGAGCAAAGAAGCCTTTTCAAGAATCGCCGATGTTAATAAAGGTGTCATTGATGTAAGCATAAAAGTAGTAAAGTAATAATTTATACGGCTGTATTAATTCTGATATTATATTTCTTTTTTCTGGTTTTTCTTCATTATTTCTTCTAAACATAAAAATCGTTTCCTATGATATTTTTATACTATTTTCGTGTCCTATAAACTAGTATAACATCAAAGAGTGTAATTTTCGGCTTTAATCTTTCCTTTTAGCTCGTTTACAAGTATCATTTTTACACACCACGATTCATTTCGTTTCTCATTAGGTTACAATGAGTATACTTTATACTTTATACTTTATAATTTATAATTTTTTATTTACCAACACTTAATAGAAAACTTTTTTCAAATTTTATGAAAAAATGTTGCACTTTAGGAAAAATGATGTATAATATTTTCTATAGACAGAAGGTTTATAAAACGGGTAAAATCAAAAGTAGAAAAAAAAACAACAGAAGCAGCTATTGAAATAGCAAAACGCCTTAAAGAAAAAAGAGAGCAACACAATTACAGCTTACAAGAGGTAGCAGATAAATTAGGTATTTCTAAAGTAACTTTACATAGACATGAAAATTTAGACATTACAAATATTCCATCTGATAATATAGAATCGCTGGTTGAAATATATAAAACTACCCCTTCGTATCTTATGGGGTGGGAAGATGAAAATAGTAATTTAATAATAAATAGAGGTTCTAAACTAAAAAAGCGTCATTTTGAGCTTGGCTTATCTCTTAAAGAAATTGCTTCTCAAATAGGAGTAACTGCTGAACTTTTAAATGAGTGGAAATCTGGAGACTTAAAAAATATTAGAACTATAATAAAGTATCTAATGATGAAAATGATAAAATTTTATCAGAAAGACTAAGAGAATTTAAGTTTAGTAATAAATATTAAAATACACAAGGAGGTAACATGAAAAAAATAGTAATATTGTTATTTTTATTAATTTTAACGGGTTGTAGTAAAGGACCTGAATCTCAAAAAGCATTTGAAAACATAATGTCAACTTTTCAATCTGGTAATCAAAAACAAATAGTTAAAATTTCAAATGAAGACTTATCTAATAATCCATTTGAAGAGTCTTTTTTTGAACAATCACCATTTTATCTTGAGCATTTCAAAAAGATAAAATATAAAATAATAGAAGTAAAAGAAGAAAAAGATACTAGTATCATAAAATTTTCAATTGAGGCTCCAGATTTATTTGAATATGCTCCTGAAGTATTTCAAGCATTATTAGGTTTAGCTTTTTCAGGAGCTAGTGAGGAAATGATCGCTAAAACAGTGAATGCTGATTATTTAGAAATTTTAAAAAAGAGTGATTTAAAATATGTAAAAAAAGAACTTACTTTAAATATGGTAAAAAAAGATGAAAAATGGATAATAGATGAAAATAGTCCCGATATTAATGAATTCACAGCTATTCTTATCGGTGAATCAGATCAAATGAACGATGATGGAACTGCTAATAGTGAAAAAGTTGAAACAAATTAGTCAGATGATATTGTTCCAGGTGTTAGTATGGATGAATTATTAGAGATAAAAACTGAAAATATTGATTTATTTGATAGGACTATTACAGGGGAATTAAAAACAAATGCTGGTAAAAATTCGAGCCTATCATAGAACAATTAAATATGAAATATAAACCCCATGATTGCAGGCATACCTTTAGAAGCAAATAGCACATCAATTAAGAAACTTATAGGGCATAGCAACTTTATCACTACAGAAAAAATTTATACTCATAAAGATATTAAAGAATTAAGAAAAGTAGTTAATTTAATAAATTAAAAAACTTATGAGAGTTTATGAAAAAGTTATTTATATTGGGTAATGGCTTTGATTTGTGTTTAGGAATGAAAACAAGTTATTGGGATTTTTTTAATAGCGATGATATTAAAAATTTTGAAACTTTATATTGTGATTCGAGCATAGATAGTGAAGATTTTAAAAATACTAACTTGTTTTTGGCATATTTATTTAAAATGAAATTAGATAAAAATAGTGATTGGAACCATATTGAAAAAAATATTATTAACTATGTTGAATTTGTTGTCAAAGAAAAATCAACTATTTCAATCACATCACCTAATACTAAATTTCAAAATTTAATTTCAAAGCTAGATTTTATGAATGACAATAAATTCATAATTGATGAACTCAAAAAATTTGAAAAAATATTTGGAGAATACATTAGACATGAAGAACAATACCTATTACAAGACCATAAAAGATTTCCTTTAGCAACTGATAAAATAAATAAAATATTTAATTTTAATATAAAAGTTTCAAGTGAAGAAGTCACTATTTTTTCTTTCATTCACATTATAAATTTTAACTATACTAATTATATATCTCAAGCAATAAAAGCTTTAACATATAAAGTTGAAACTTTTCCATTTAATAAAAGCAGATACAAAATTGACCTTCAACAAGTTAACATACATGGAAATACTGATAACCCAATTTTTGGTATTGATTCATTAGATATTGAAAAATATAAGGATGTTTATTTTAAAAATGTTTTTATCAGAGAAGAAAGAGATTATGAGCAGGAATATGTGTTATATTCTATTTTACAAAAATTAACTAAAACAGCTCGAATAATGGAAGATAAAACAGTTCATGCTGATTGGAAATTACCATCTCCTAGAGATTTAGAAGAAATCAATTTTTTTGGTCATTCACTATCAAAAGCAGATTATTCATATTTTCAAAGTATATTTGACTACTATAATATATATGATTCACATATTAAATTAAATTTTCTTTATAATAAAAATTACGATAAAGATGGAGCTAATCAACATACCAATGTTATGAATTTAATGACAAATTATGGCTACACTTTAGATAATAAAGATAAAGGGAAAAATCTTTTGCACAAAATGTTATTAGAAAACAGAATACATTTAACTGGTTTAGACGTATAAAAATAGCGGTTTACTATTACTGCGAGCCTGTGAGAAAAAGTCTGTAAATAAAAAAAGCTTTCTATGGTAAAATTAAAATATCATAGGAGGCGATTTTTATGTCCAGAAGAAATAATGGAGAGAAATCAAGAAAAAGAAATGT
>JAITVW010000250.1 GCA_031285605.1 Fusobacteriales bacterium
ATTTATTACATGTTTAGTCTTATCAGGAGCAAGTGTTTCCGATATAAATAAAAACTCTTCAATTTTCACTGCAAGATTAGTTTCTTCCAAAAATTCTCTTTTTACTGCTTCTTCCAGTGATTCTCCCCAGTCAACTCCGCCGCCCGGCAGCAGCCAGTAGCTTTTTTCATTTTTCGTATGTTCTATCAGCAGTAATTCCCCATCTTCTTCCAGTACTCCCGCCACTCTGACTCTTGGCCTATTATTCTCCATTGTCACCTCAGTTATCTTCCTCATTTATTTCTGTAACCAGTTTTATTATTCTTACTTTATCTATTCTGTGGTTATCCAGATGCAGAACCCTTATGACATAATCTTCGCCGTTTACCTTATCGTTGACTTCCGCAACCTTTCCCAGTTCATAGTGGACATAGCCCGCTATAGTATCATATTCATCAGAAATAGGGATATTTATATCCAGTTCTTTATTAACTGTTTCTATTTCGGTATCTCCTTTTATATCAAATACTTCATCTTTTATCTGACTTATATTTTCCTCTTCAAAATCATACTCATCTCTTATTTCACCGACAATCTCCTCAAGAAGGTCTTCTATGGTAACAAGCCCCAAAGTACCACCGTACTCATCTATTACAATTGCCATATGATTTTGCTTTTCCCTGAATTCTTCCAGAAGCTCTATCAGAGTCTTTGTCCCCGGAATAAAATAGGCATCTCTTTTCAGTTCGCTTACCTTTACGTCTTTATCCCTAGTTCTGTCATATTTTAACAGATCCTTGGAATAAAGAATTCCTACCACATTATCTATCTGCTCTTCATAAATCGGAATTCTCGAAAATCCCTGTTCTATTATACTGTCCCATACCTCATCAAGGCATTTGTTTCCTTCCAGTGCAAAAATAGATGTTCTTGGTGTCAATATCTCTTTTGCACTTGTATCAGTAAAGTCTATAATACTGTGTATCATTTCCTGTTCTTCTTCCTCTATTGCCCCGTCTTCTTTCCCCTGAACTACATATGTTTTTATGGAATCTTCCGTAATCAGAAACATATCATCATTTATAGGAACATTAAAAAGTCTGCTGAAAAATTTTGAAATACTTATAAAAACTACTACTATAAACTTTGATAACTTCTTCAGTGTATTTATCGGGATAATTACAGCTTTGGAAATCTGTATCGAATAATTTTTGGCAATTACTTTCGGAGTAATTTCTCCGAATATCAAAAGCAGCGCAGTCATAATTACAGTTACCATCAGACCTGCTATCCCTCTGTTTAATCCTAATTTTTGAACTACACCAAATGTAATAATCGTAGCTATAGTTGTAGCTCCCACATTCACTATATTATTTCCCAGCAGTATTGTAGTAAGATATTCATTCGGCTTAGCCAGCCATTCTTTTAGCAGCTTTACCTTTTTCTTATCTTTTATTTCTCCTATATACACTCTTCTAAATGAAGTTAAGGCTGTTTCCGATGCGGAAAAAAATGCTGAAAGCCCTATTAAGACAATCAATAAAGATATCTCCATCCAAAACCTGAATTCTTCCAAATTTAAGCACCTTCCTTTAAAATATACCATTTATATGATCCGTTTTAGTAAGTACCCCTACTAAAATTCCCTTATCAAATACGAAAAAGAAATCTTTTTCGTTATCTACTATACTTGTAACCGCTTCCTGAAGATCAGCATTTACATCTATTGTATTGAACTCTTTAGTCATAATTTCTTTTGCAGTTACACCTGTTATTTTATCATATTTTTCTCTGAATTCTTTGTTATTCGGTAATGTAACGAGAAGATCCCAAATCGCCAGTACAGGCGGCAGAGGAGCTTTTTCGGTCTTTACCAGAATATCATTTCTCGTTATTACTCCTATTAATTTACCATTTTCCAATACCGGAACTCTTCCGATACCTTTTTCTTTCATTAATTTTAAAGCTTCTTCAAAACTGTCGTCAGCATCTACCGCTGCCAGATTTTTATTCATAATATCCGCTATTTTTTTCATAATTCCCTCCTTAGTTTGGCACCTTGTCTTATTCATATTTTGATATTTAAATAAGATAATGAAATATCAGAATTCCGGCTGATTTTTTTTATTTCACAGCCTGAACACTTATACTCAAGGGTACAAGTGTTTCAATATTACCAGATATCACTTACTTTGAATATACATTGGATAAAACCCCGGAAGAACACATTTTATATTAATTACCTGCTAATTTTATCATATTTTTATTTGATTAACAAGAGTTATAGAAAAACTATTTTTTAACGGCCGATGCTGTGACATATTTGCTTTTGCTTAAACCTCGATATCGCTATTTCGGTTTTATACTGATTTTATTCTGTATTTTGGATAAACATATTTTGCAGTAATAAATCCATAATTTATTATTTCTTCCTCCCGGAAAAACAAGAAACTTTCCCTTTCAGCATTCTCTTTTGAGTCTGAAGAATGTATCAGATTATATTCTATATCCAGTGAATAATTACCGCTTACAGTTTCAGGCGAAGTTTCCGCACTGTATTTATTGCATCTTCTCCTTAGAAAACCATTGTCAGAACAGATAATGAAATAATAAATCTTATCAGCTCATCATAAAAACCTTTTCCATATGCTGCCTTCCGGATATTTATATTATATCACATTTAACTTAATATATAATTATGATCTTTGAATATTTTTTAAAATCTATATGTTTTTTTAGTCTTTTTTTCGGCTTAAACAGAAAAATTTGTAAAAAAGCTGTCCGTAGAATCTTTTTGTTCAAGATAAATCACAGTATCGGCATATTTATTCATAAAAATTTTTAGAAATCTGAAACTTTCCACGTTATATTTTATATACTGCAAAAAAAATCCTGATATAAGAACAAATATTACCGCTGTCATATAACAGATTTTTTCTTCTCCGTAACCTCTCCCCTTCCCTAAAAAACAAACAGCTTGATTATATCTGTGAAAAAGCTTCTAAAAAGCTCTCAAGAGTTGAATCAAGCTGATTTTTTTATACCTGCTCTCACATTATATACAAAAATTTACTCTATTACCATCAAAACGTCGCCCTTTTTTATTGTCATTCCGTCTTTTGCATATATTTTTTTTATTGTTCCGCTCGCAGAAGCCTTTATTTCATTCATTAATTTCATTGCTTCCACTATACAGAGCGTATCTCCTTCCGCTACTTTATCTCCTTCTTTTACATAAGGAGGTGAAGACGGCGAAGGTGCCTCATAGAAAGTCCCTACCATAGGTGACTCTATTTTAGTCCCTGAAATCTCTTCCTCTGCCGACTTTGCTTCGATGCTTTCTGTATTTGAGACAGCAACAGGCTGGGCAGCCTGAACGGTCTGCGTTTCATTTACTGTTGCATAAACTACTTTTTCCTCAAGATTTTTTTTGATTTTTACTTTAAAATCTTCATTTTCATATTCTACACTGTCTACTTCATAAGTATTTATACTTTTAGCTATCTCTTTTATTAGTTTTACCTTGTCTTTCATTACTTAACCTCTCTTCTTCTATTTTTAAATGATTTTAGTGTATTCCCAAGAAGACTTGTGATAGTCATCGGACCTACTCCTCCCGGTACAGGTGTTATATACGATGCTTTTTTGGATACTCCCGTAAACTCCACGTCACCGCATACTTTTCCCTCTACTCTGGAAATTCCTACATCTATAACTACTGCTCCTTCTTTTACATTATCTTCTGTTACCAAATCAGGTATTCCTACCGCTGATATTATTATATCTGCATTTCTCATTTTTTCAAATAAATTTTTTGTTTTAGTATGACATATCTGAACCGTGGCACTTTTCTGAAGCATCAGCATAGCCATCGGTTTTCCCACTATATTGCTTCTTCCTATTATTATGGTATCTTTACCCTGAGTTTCTATCTTATACTCATCCAGTAACTGTATTATACCATATGGAGTACAAGGTAAAAAACCACTTTCATCTCCTATCACATATTTCCCTATGTTTACGGGATGAAATGCATCTACATCTTTTTCCGGCGATACACCGGTAATTACTTTCAGCTCATTTATATGCTTTGGCAGAGGCAGCTGCACTAAAATACCATCTATGTTTTCATCATTATTCAGATCGGTTATAAGATTCAAAAGTTCATTTTCACTTACATCTCCGTTCAAATAATGTATTGTTGAATTAAACCCTGCTTTTTCACAGGCTTTTGCCTTATTATTTACATATATTTTTGAAGCAGGGTCATCTCCGGCAAGAATTACTGCCAGTCCTGCTTTTCTCCCTATTTCTTCCGAAAGCATTTCATGCTCTCTTCTTATCTGTTCCCTGATCTTTTCTGAAACTGCTTTTCCGTCTATTAATATCAAAGCTATTCCCCCTTATTTTTAAGCATATCTTTCCAAAAGTTAAGTTCCTGCAGATTAGCACTTATATTAACATCCACTACTGCCACATCATCAGGCGTTTCCAGTTTATACGTAGTAAAATTCAGTATTCCTTTAATATGATTCTTTACCAGTATATCTGTAACTATCTGTGCCTGTTCTTTTATTACAGATAAAATAGCAGTATCTACGTTTATTTTGCCAAGATCGCTGTCTATATCTTTAATATCTTTAATTTTTATATTCAGATCCTTTATTTCTTTTCCGACCTTACTCGGACTTTTATCGAATACTTCTACGATATTAAAGCTTTTTCCCAAAACCTCCGTATTGGAAGTCAGCATCTCACCGACCTTTCCGTGGCCTACGAGAATCACTTTATTTATTCTGTCTATTCCAAGTATTCTTTCAATTATAGATATCAGATTTTCAATATCATATCCTTTTCCTCTTATTCCAAATTCCCCGAAAGTGGATAAATCCCTTCTTATCTGAGCTGAAGTAGTATTCATTATCTTTGAAAGTTCAGATGAATTTATATACTCCTCATATTTCTTCATGTCATGCAAAATTGATAAATACTTGGTTAATCTTTGTATAACTCTGTCCGAAATATCGTCTCTTTTTAGTTTCATTTTTCCCTCCTAAAATTTAAATGAATTTATCCCCTGTCTGAAATACCCTTCCATTAAGCAAATCTACCCCGCTTTGGTTCTTTTTTCCCTGTAATTTAACATTTTTCAATATCAGATTCCCGTCTCTTAATTTTACCACAGGTCCGTATTTTTTCTTTAAGGCTACTATCTCACCAAAGTCTCCCTCATATTCTTCATAATCTTTTTCAGTTTCATATATTTTTACCACTGTATCCCTAAAAGTAGTATAAGCACCGGGAAAAGGATTCAATCCTCTGACTTTATTGTACATTTCCTCTGCAGTTCTGCTCCAGTCTATCTTCTCTTCCTTTTTTGTAATAGGCTTTACAAATGTTGCCTTTGTATGATCCTGAGGTGTCGAAGCAACTTCTTCTTTTTCTATAAGACTGATTGCTTTTCCGAGGAGCTCGGCTCCGATTACTTTTAATTTGTCATGCAGAGTCCCCAGTGTGTCGGTTTCTGTTATTTCACATGATTCCATAAGAATTACATCTCCTGAATCCAATCCCTCTTCAATATACATAATACTTACGCCTGTTTCTTTTTCTCCGTTTAATATCGCTGAATGAATCGGCGAAGCACCTCTGTATTTAGGCAGAAGTGACGAATGTACATTTATTATCCCGTATTTGGGAATATCTATTATTTCTCCGGGTATTATTTTACCATATGCCACCACTACAATCAAATCAGGAGCTAAATCCTTTATTTTCTTTATCAGTTCATTATCTTTCATCTTACGCGGCTGTATAACTTCTATATTATGCTCTGTTCCAAACTGTTTTACC
>JAITVW010000299.1 GCA_031285605.1 Fusobacteriales bacterium
GTCCAAGCTTTAATAGTTTCAAACAAAAAAATAAAAAAACCAGCTTACAGACTACTATTTACAGGTATAGTTGAATGTAAATGCGGAAGCAAAATGCATAGTCATAAGATAAATGGTTGGTATAATTATGAATGTAACAAATGTAAAAAAATCATATCTAAGAATAAATTAGAAAAGGAAATTATTAATAAACTTATGAATCTAAAAGAATTAGAAGATTTAAACAATGATAACATTGAAATTGAAAAGTATAAAAGTGAATTGGAAAATCTTAATAAGCAAATCAATAAATTAAATCTGGAAAGAAAAAAATATATAATTCTATTCGGAAAAAATATGATAAGCGAAGAAGAATTAGAAAAATTAATTAATGATATAGACCCTAAAGTTACTTACTTTAAGAATGAAATAAAAAACATAAAAAGCATTATAGAAACTAAAAAGATCACAGGAAAAAAAGAAAATAACTTAAAAATCCTCCAAGATATTTTGGCAAATATGGAGGATACAGATCGTGAAGACCTTTATAAATTATTTAAATTACTTATTGAAAAAATCACCTTAATAAGTAGAAATCCCCTAAAATTCAAAATTTATATAAAATAATAGTGAAATACACGGCACTATTATTTTTTATTTAAATAAAAACTCTACGGGTATACATGGTGCGAAAGACGGGACTTGAACCCGTACAGCCTTATCGGCCACAAGGCCCTCAACCTTGCGTGTCTACCATTTCACCACTTTCGCATACCACTATAGTTTATAGTATTTTATATTTTTTTTCAAATTAAAATTGATTAAAAATAAGTTTTTATACTCAATTCCTATTTATTTTTCATTGCCCGGAAAACACAACCTAAAATAATTCATATACAATATATATAGTAAATCATATAATTTATAAGAAAGAACTCAAAGGACAGTTATCTCGAACAGCTATCTCAATAAAAGAAGAAACTGCCAGAAACAGATTCCCGATTTTATCAGAAATATCTGTTTTCTAGCAGTCTCTTTAATTGGAAGATAAAGAGAATTTTCTTTATTTTAGCTATATAGTAATATAATCTAAAATACCATATTAATTGCTGTCCGTCTTAAACCTCAGATATCTTTTGCTTTGTTTAAGCGGATCATAACCAAGTAGTATACCCAGAATAAAATCTTCTTCGGGTGTATATTTTTTTAGTGAAGTTTTATTAAATTTCTTTATTATATCTATACATTCTTTTTCTCCAAAAAATAAATTACATTTATCGTTACTTACTTTTTGTACAAAAAATGAAATGGAATTTTTCTCTAATTTTTTTACCATATATCCCATAGTATCTACAGGAGCAGTATGCAAAACCAAATGTCTCAATCCCTTGTTCAGTTCATAGATATGATGGGCGAAAAGTTCATAGTTGTATTTTATAAGGCTTTTTTTATCTCCTCTGTCCATTTTTCTACCCTTTCATCAGTTAAGTCTGACTGATTCACTTCATCTATCGCTAATCCTAAAAACTTACCATCCTCTACACCTCTTGAACCGTCAAATGTGTAGCCGTCTGTTTCAGTCTCTCCTATCAAAGTAACACCGTTATCTTTTATTTTTTCATGTATGATTCCTATTCCATCTATAAAAGTATCACTAAATGATGACTGATCACCTGTTCCGAAATAAGCTACTTTCTTTCCGCTTAAATTTAGTGAAGACATATCATCTAATACTCCCAGCCAGTCATCCTGCAGGTCACCATAACCCCAAGTCGAAGTTCCCATTATGATTACATCATAATCATTCATTTTCTCAAGATTTCCTGCTATATTATATACATCTGCATTGTCTAATTTTGCTGATATTTTATTCGCTACCTCTTCAGTTACTCCTGTAGTCGACCCATAAAATACTCCTATTTTCGCCATTACCGAACCTCCTGTTATTATTTAATAATATAATATCAGATTTTATTTTGATTGTCAAATATTTTTATTTTATATTTTTAAAAAAATTTTTATTTACAAAATAATTAAAAAATCACTCTTCTTTATTATGAAAAGTGACTTCTCTCTAATCTAAATCATTTTATTTTGATATACTAATTTTATCAGATTCTTTATACTGGAGTTTTCCTGTGTATTCATTTCCTTCAAAAACTACTGTATAATCTCCCAGAACTTCTCCGTTTTTTATCTTTCTGGGGATAGTTTTTATTACATTAAACTTATATTCTATCTTAGAAGCATCAAAATTATTTATATTGATGATCTCCTCCACATCCTCGCTTGGATACAGACTATAGACCTTATTGCTGATTTTTATTGTAGCTATCGCTTTATTGCTGTCTACTATTTTACTTTTTTTATAAGTAGAAAAGAATGAATTAATCTCATCAGCACCTATAGTGTCTCTGTTTTTAGATTTTTCAGAACCCATAACCACCGTTATCATTCTCAGACCATCTCTTTCAGCTGTCAGCACAATGTTTGACCCTGCTGCTTTGTGATATCCTGTTTTCAGTCCGTCAACACCGTCGACTTTTCCAAGTAAATTATTCGTAGCCTTCAGCTGTATTGTACCGTCTTTTATATAGTCGGAACTTTTATCGGCTATTTTCATATATTCAGGATATTGTATTGCTGTCAGAGCCAGCTTGTAAATATCATATGCATTCCCCTCATCCATACATGTACCTGTGTTACCAGGCGGCAGTCCGTGCGGCGTACAGTAACGCAGTGAGTCAAGACCCATGCTTCTTGCTCTTTCATTCATCTTATCCACGAAATCATAAACATCTCCGTGACCTGCATATTCTGCCAGCGCATAGGCAGCATTATTTGATGATCTTATTGCTGTAGCTTTCAGCAGTTCTTCCACTGTAAATGTTTCTCCCGCATTCATTTTCACACCATATGGAACCTTTGAAGCCGTATATGAAATAGTTACATTATCATCTAAAGATATTTCTTTTGCATTAACTTTGTCTAATGTTAATAAAATAGTCATTATTTTCGTCATTGATGCTAAAGGTCTTACCTCGTGGATATTATCCTGAACATAAATATTTCCTTTAGTATCACCTACTAATAACTCTTTATAATCATAAGAAAAAGTAAATACTGATAATAATAACATCAGGCTTAAAATTTTTGTTTTCATATTTCCTCCTTAATTGACTTATCTCACATTTTACTAGTTTTTTCTTATTTTTGCAAGTCATATCAGAGCACTTGACTCATCAGC
>JAITVW010000008.1 GCA_031285605.1 Fusobacteriales bacterium
TGAGAAAGGAAAGGATTTTGGTCTGGAAGCTGATGCTATGGAGTACAGCGGACCTTATAAAATAAAAAGCTGGAAACATGATTCGGACTTTATTATGGTAAAAAATGAAAACTACTGGAATAAGGATCATATAAAAATAAATGAAATAGAAATGGTTCTTGTAGCTGATTCCACAGCCGAGCTGAATGCATTTAACAATGATGAAATAGAGCTGATAAGATTAACGGCCGAGCAGTATAAAAGATATGAAAAAGATCCGAGAATAAATGTATTCAGAAATAATTCCGTATGGTATATGGAATATAATATGGAAAATAAATTTCTGGCAAATAAAAAAATCAGGCAGGCACTTACTCTCGCAGTAGATAAAGAAGAAATGGCAAATACCATAGTGAAAGGGACGGGAGAAGCGGCATACGGCATAGTACCTACGGGATTTCCGGGAGAAAATAAGACTTTCAGGGAAGAAAACGGTGATTCATATCCGAAGTATAACCCGGAAAAAGCAAGAAGACTTTATAAAGAAGGTCTTGCAGAGCTTGGTGTAACTGAGCTTCCTGAACTGTCGCTGATTATAAATGAAGCCGGAAATAATAAAAAAATAGCGGAATATGTACAGGAAAAAATCAGAACAAATTTGGGGGCAAATATAAGAATAGAACCTATTCCTTTTAAGGAAAGAATAGCAAGACTTCAGCAGAAAGATTTTGAGATAGTTCTTTCGGGATGGGGTTCCGATTATGCGGATCCTATGACATATATAAATTTATTTATAACAAACGGAGGAAATAATCATTCTTCATACTCTAATCCAAAATATGACGAGCTTATAAAAACAGCAAATAACAGCGGTGATAATAAAGTAAGAATGCAGGCTATGAGAGATGCGGAGAAAATACTGGGTGATGATATGCCTGTAGGAGTTATGCTTTATTCTACGAGGGTTATTATGCTTAATCCAAAAATAAAAAATGTGTATTTTAAAGGAATCGGAGCAGAATATTATTTATATGATGCTTACGTGGAATAATAAAGTAAAGGCGGGCTTTTCCAATATGGGAAGGAACCGCCTTTTATAATATGAGGCAATTATTTTTCAAAATTATGCAGCTGAATTTTGTAAAAATTACAGAGTATTCATGAATATTTTTCTATTTAAAAATATTATGGAATATTAAGGAGTTTTTTTTGAGAATACTTGAAATTACAACTGAAAGAATGATAAAATAAGAATAAATTATAGAGGAAGGTGCTGTGAATGAAAAAAATATTTTTAACAATGTTACTATTGCTGATTTTTATAGTATCATGCGGTGATAAAAAATCCGAAGGAACAAAAAAAAACGGTGATATAATAAAAATTGCAGTTAATCTGCAGTCAGAACCAAAATCACTGGATCCGCAGTTAGCATCAGATGCTTCCGGAATAACAATAGATTCCCTTATCTATGAAGGGCTGACAAGACTGGATCAGGAAGGAAAAGTGGTTCCTGCTGCGGCCAAAAGCTGGGAAATAAGTGAAGACGGTCTTAAATGGGTGTTTCATTTGAGAAAAGATATGAAATGGGCAAATGGTGATCCTGTAACGGCAAAAGATTTTGCATTCGGATGGCTGAGAGCACTTGATCCGCAAACTGCTTCAGAATATGCATACGAGCTCTATTATATAAAAGGAGCAAAAGAATATAACGAAGGAAAAGGAAAAAGAGAAGATGTGGCAATAAAAACTCCTGATGACAATACATTGGAGATAGAGCTGAATCAGCCTACACCATATCTGCTTTCATTATTTTCATTTCCTACATATTATCCGGTAAATGAAAAATTTTATAATGAAGCCGGAAAGGATTTTTCGCTGTCGGCTGACAAGATAATGGGAAACGGACCTTATACAGTGAAAAAATGGACTCCTGAGACAAGTATTCTTCTTGCTAAAAATGAAAATTACTGGAATAAAGATAATATTCATCTTGATGAACTGGAAATAAAAATGATTTCTGACCAGCTTGCAGCATTGAATGCGTTTAGAAACGGAGAGCTGGATATTACGGAGCTGTCTGGCGAGCAGCTGATAGAATACAGAGATGATAAAAGATTATATTCATATAATAAAGGTTCTATAAAGTTTTTAAAATTCAATGTTAAGAACAGGCTTCTTGCTAATCGGAAAATAAGAGAAGCTGTTTCTATGGCAATTGACAGAGATGAAATGACGGAAAATGTGTCTAAAGGAAGCTTTATGCCTGCTTATGGATTTGTTCCTGAAGGATACGGCGGGTCAGCCGGCGGAGATTTCAGAAAAGAAAACGGAGATATATTTGAAAAATATAATCCTGAAAAAGCAAAACAGTTATTTCGGGAAGGATTGAAAGAAACCGGAGAAACCGGGACTCCTACACTGACTCTGATGATTTATGAAGCTCCTGATAACCAAAAACTGGCTGAGTATATTCAGGAAAAATTAAGAACAGTTCTCGGACTTGATGTAAAAATAGAAACTAATACTTTCAAAATATTCTCGCAAAATGAAACACAAGGTAACTATGATATGAATCTGTCTCAATGGGGGCCTGATTATCTGGATCCTATGACATATATGGATATGTGGGTAACAAACGGCGGAAATAATAAGACAAACTGGACAAATCCCGAATATGACAGATTAATGGATACTGCCAAAAACAGTGCGGATAATTCTGTAAGAATGAAGAGTATGATGGAAGCGGAAAAAATATTAGGCAAAGAGCTTCCTATTGCTATGCTTACATATAATATAAAAAATATGCTTGTAAATGAGAGAATAAAAGATATGAATTTTACTAAAATTGCATCAGGATATGACTTTTATTATGTAAGAGCAGAATAAAGAAAAAATACATATAAAAGTGGATATTTATTCCAAAAGAATATTTGAAAAAAATATCATAACAGACAGGAAAAATGTGTCCGAGATATTGACATAAGTCCAGTTTTTTCTTTTTTCAGGGATATTTGCTATAATGCTTTTATAAACCAATATTGGAAACGGGGGAATAATATGAGCCTGATTATCAAATTAAGAGAAGCTAAGAATTTTACACCTAATGAAATAGAGACGGCAAGATATATAATCTCACATTCTGATGAAGTAATAAGGCTTTCCTGTACTGAATTGGCAAAGAAGACATATACAAGTCCCGCTACGATAATCAGATTATGTAAAAAGATAGGGATTGGCGGATATCAGGAATTTAAGGTAATATTAGCCACAGAAATAAATTTTTTCATAAAAAACAG
>JAITVW010000010.1 GCA_031285605.1 Fusobacteriales bacterium
AGTCGATGAGGTAGAAAATCCCGGGTATGAAATAAGTCTTGACGATGCAAAGAATTTTAAAAGGAGGGCAAAAGTAGGAGGCGTGGTAGAGCTTGAAATAAACGCCGAGGACTTCAAAAGAAATGCAATACAAAATGCAAAGCAGATAGTAATACAAAAAGTAAGAGAATGTGAAAAACAAAATATTTATAACAATTTTAAAGAAAAAGAAAATTCTATAGTAACAGGTATAGTAAGAAAAGTGGATGAAAAAGGAAGCCTTTATATAGATATTAACGGTCTTGAGGCAATAATTTCCGAAAAAGAGCTTTCAGATACTGATGTTTTTATGCAGGGAGACAGAATAAAAGTATACATCGGTAAAGTAGAAGAGGGAACGAAGTTCACAAAAACATTTATTTCAAGAAAGTCGGAAGAAATGATAAGAAAGCTTTTTGAGCTGGAAATTCCGGAAATAGAAGACGGTGTTATAGTGATAAAGTCTGTGGCAAGGGAGCCGGGAAGCAGAACAAAAGTAGCAATCTATTCGGATGATCCTAATCTTGATGTAAAAGGTGCCTGTATAGGAAAAGGCGGAATGAGAATACAAAGTATAATCGATGAGCTAAAAGGTGAAAAAATAGATATTGTTTTATGGAATGAGGACATAAGATATTTTGTAAAAAATGCTTTAAATCCGGCAGAGGTAATTTCTGTGGAAATTATTGAAGATAACGGGGAAGAGGTGGCTAAAGTAGAAGTGGCAAGTGATCAGTTATCGCTGGCTATAGGGAAAAAAGGACAGAATTCCAGATTGGCAGCAAAGCTTTGCGGTATAAAAATAGACATCTTTACTTCAGAATTTTCAGATGACTTTGAGTCGGAAGAAGAGTAGGTATTATGCCCGAAAGAATGTGTATGATCTGCAAAAAAAGGAGTGAAAAACAAAATTTATTTAGGTTTTCATCTGTAGATGGCAGGTATCTTTATGACAAAAAACAGAAGATTCAGAGCAGAGGCTTTTACTTATGTGATAATCCGTCATGTCTGAATGCATTATCAAAACATAAGAAAGTAAAAGTGGAAGCAGATGAACTGATAAAAATTCTGAATGTACTAAAAAAGAAGAATAAAGATATTTTGGATATTTTAAAAAGTATGAGAGGTTCGGAAAATCTGGTTTATGGAATGGAAGAAAATACAGAAGCCATGAAAAAAGGCAGAGTAAAGTTAATAGTAGTTCCGGCAGATATAAAGAAAAATCATATGATAGAATTGGAAACTCTTTGTGAAAGATACAAGGTGAAAAAGATAGTTACGGGAAAAAGAGAGGATCTTGAGAAAATATTTGAAAGAAATCTCAATATTGTAGGAATTATGAATAAAAGAGCCGTAGAAGGAATAATGAAAAAGTTGGAGGTGACAGATGAGAGTACATGAGTTAGCTAAAGAACTTGGATTTGATAATAAGGAATTTATAGATAAATTAAAAAAAGTCGGAGTTGAGGTGAAGTCTCATTTATCAGGATTAAGTAATGAACAAGAGAAATCAATCAGGAATAAAATGAAGAAAACTCAAACCACGGATACAGGTTCCAAAAGAGTAATAAGTGCCGGCAGAGACAAAGTGAAAGTAGAGAATCATATAGTCAAGGAAAAAATAGTCTTTAACAGTGCGGAAGCCGGTAAGAATCCGAGAGATACCAGAACAGAAAAACATACAGAAGTCAAAACTGTAAAAAATAATATAGAAAAGGCAGTGAAATCTGAGAATAAAAATATGGAGAATACAGTAAAAAAACCAAATAAAAATTTCAGTCATGACAGAAATGATCAAAATCGTGGACATGACAAAAATGATCAAAATAAACCAAATCAAAACAGAGACGGACAGAACAGAAATTACAACCAAAACAGGAATAATCAGAACAGAGACGGGCAAAACAGAGATAATCAGAATAGAGACGGACAAAATAGAAATTATAATCAAAACAGGGACGGGCAGAATAGAAACTACGGACAAAACAGAGATAATCAAAACAGAGACGGACAAAACAGGAATAATGACTACAGAGGAAACAAAGATAATGCAAAAAGCACAGCAGCACCAATAACTGATGATAAAAAAACAAAAACAATAAAGCCGTCTGTTAAGAAAAAATTTGATAAAAAGAAATACGAAGAAGAAAAAAGAAAAAAAGATGAGGAAAGAAAACTCAGTGATATCAGATCAGATTTCAGAAAAGAAGATAAAAAGAAGAAATTCAAGAAAAAAGACAGAACTGCTGAAAGAAATGATCTTGTAAGAGCTGAAATAGAAAAAGTCGGAATGATTACTATAGGGGATGAGATATCTATAAAAGAACTTGCTGAAAAAATGGGCTTAAATCTTTCCGATATCATAAAAAAATTTTTTATGATGGGAAAAATTCTCACTGCAAATGCCATATTGAGTTTTGAAGAAGCTGAAGAAGTTGCTATGGAATATGAAGTTCTTGTAGAAAAAGAAGAAACTGAAGAGGTAAGCTACGGGGATAAATATGAACTTGAAATAACAGATAAAATAGACGATCTTGAAGTAAGACCGCCGGTAATTACAATAATGGGACACGTAGACCACGGGAAAACATCACTTCTGGATGCTTTGAGAAAGACACATATAATGGACGACGAAGCAGGAGGAATTACACAGAAAATAGGAGCTTATCAGATAAAGTGGAAGAATCAGAAAATAACATTCATAGATACACCGGGTCATGAGGCGTTCACAGAAATGAGATCAAGAGGAGCAAAAGTAACGGATATAGCAATACTGATAGTAGCTGCCGATGATGGTGTAAAACCACAGACAGTAGAAGCAATATCACATGCTAAAGAAGCCGGAGTTCCTATAATAGTAGCTATAAACAAAATAGACAAGCCTGAGGCAAATCCTATGAAAGTAAAACAGGAGCTTCTGGAATACGGATTAGTATCTCCTGAATGGGGCGGACAAACAGAATTTGTGGAAATTTCTGCTAAGAGCAGAACAAACCTTGATGAGCTTTTGGAAACTATAACTATAACTTCAGAACTTCTGGAATTAAAGGCAAATCCTAAGAAAAGAGCAAAAGCGGTAGTAATAGAATCAAGACTTGACCCTAAAATGGGAGCTGTAGCAGATATTCTGATTCAGGAAGGAAATCTGAAAATAAGTGACATTTTCGTAGCCGGAGAATCTTACGGAAGAGTGAGATCAATGGTAGATGACAGAGGAGCAAGAAAAACAAAAGCAAGTCTTTCTGAGCCTGTGGAAATTACCGGGTTTAATAATATACCGGAAGCAGGAGATGTTTTGTATGTGGTTAATAATGACAAACAAGCTAAAAAAATAGTGGAAGACTTTCTGAAAGAAAGAAAACAGAACGAACAAAACAAGAAGAAGCATATATCACTGGAAAGTCTGTCAAAAGAGTTGGAAGACCAGCAGCTTAAAGAATTGAAATGTATAATAAGAGCAGATTCCAGAGGTTCTGTGGAAGCATTAAGAGAATCTCTCGAAAAATTATCAAATGAAAAAGTAATGATAAATATTATACAGGCAAGTGCAGGAGCTATTACTGAAGGTGATGTAATGCTTGCTGAGGCTTCTAATGCAATCATAATAGGATTTAATGTAAGACCTACTACACCTGCAAGAAATGAAGCAGAAAAACTTGGTGTAGAAATAAGAACTTATAACGTAATTTATCATATTACGGAAGAAATAGAAAAAGCCATGAAAGGACTTCTTGATCCTGAATTCAAAGAGATTTACAACGGAAGAATAGAAGTGCAGAAGGTTTTTAAGGTAACAGGAGTGGGGAATATCGCCGGAGCTGTGGTTGTAGACGGAAAAGTGTCAAGAGAATCTAAAATAAGAGTACTAAGAGACGGTATAATTCTATATGAAGGTGAAATAGGTTCGTTAAAAAGATATAAAGATGATGCAAAAGAAGTAATTAACGGTCAGGAATGCGGAATAGGAATTAAAGACTTTAACGACATTAAAGAAGGAGATCTTATAGAAGCTTACGTATTAGAAGAGATTCCTAGATAAAGGTGATTATATGAATGATAGAAGAAGACAGGGACTGGAAAAGGAAATATCAAGAATAGTAGGGACAATGCTTCTTACAGAGGTAAAAAACGATAAAATAAGAAGACTGGTAACCATAAAAGAGACGACTCTCAGCAAAGACGGAAAGTATGTAGATTTATTTTTTTCCATTTTAGATATAGATGAAAAGCTAAATAAGGAAAAACTCACAGAAGACCTGAATAAGTTAAAAGGCTTTTTTAGAAAAGCAATTGGTTCGGAACTGACAATAAGACATACTCCGGAAGTAAGAATACACATAGATAATACTGCGGAATACGGAGTAAAAATATCTTCGATCCTTAACCAGATATCTAAAAAAGATAGCGAGTGATTCTATGAGGTGGGAGTTATTAAATTATAATAATGAATGCATTCAGAGTAAAAGTAAGGAGTTTCATACTGATAAGCTGATAACTGAGTTATTGCTGAACAGGGGAATTACAAATAAAGAAGACGTAGATAAATTTTTGAATCCGTCAATGGAAAATATTAATGATCCATTTTTATTTGAAGATATGGAAAGAATAGTCAAAAGGATCATTATTGCCAGAAAAAATAAAGAAAAAGTCTTTATTTACGGTGATTATGATGTGGACGGAATTTCAGGAACAGCTTATTTAATCATAGTATTAAGAAATCTGGGTATTAATATAGATTACTTTATCCAAAACAGGGTTCATGAAGGCTCAAAAATCAACAAACATTTTGTAAATTACATAAAAAAGAGAAATGCAAAACTGGTAATAACAGTGGATACAAGTTTTGGAAGTACTGAAGAGATAGAACTTCTGACTAAAAACGGAATAGATTTAATAATAACTGACCACCACAGGCAGACAAACAAACTAAAACCGGATGTAAAAACAATAAATCCCAAAATAAGTAAAACGTATCCTTTCAAGCATCTGTCAGGGTCAGGCATGGCGTATAAGCTGGCCGATGCTGTTTATGAAAGGCTGGGAGCAAGTAAGAAGATACTTCATGATTATATGGATATAGTCATGATAGGAACTGTGGCAGATGTAGTACCGATGACTGATGAAAACAGGTTTATTATAAAACAGGGACTGGCAAATCTCAGAAAAACCAAGGTAAAAGGGCTGGAATATCTGATAGTATACCTAAAGCTGAATACTTACAGTATAAATACAAGCGATATCGGCTTTTATATTGCTCCGATGCTGAATGCACTGGGAAGAATAGACAGTTCAAAAATGGTAGTAGATTTTTACATAGAAAAAGATGATTTTAAAATTTTTAATATCATTGAGGAAATGAAAAGAGCGAATAAAATAAGAAGATATCTTGAGATAAATATTTATAACGAGATTGAAGAAAAAATAGCTAAAATGAGAGAAAAGCCCAAGTATATATTTATGAAAAGCAAGAAATGGCACTCCGGAGTAACGGGTGTAGTTTCTTCGAGATTATCACTAAAATATAACATACCTGTTATAATCATATCAATAAAAAACGGTTATGGAAAGGCTTCGTGCAGAAGTGTAGAAGGACTGAATATATTTGATATTTTGAAAGAGATATCTCATAAATTCGAGAGATTCGGCGGGCATGATCTGGCAGCAGGATTTCTGGTAACGGAAAAAGTGCTGTTTCAGATAGAAAAGTATCTGAAAAACAAGCTCTACAGACTGAATAAATCAGATGTAGAGAAAAAATTTCTTATAGACTCATATTTATCGATAGAAAATATAAATAAAACTCTCGTGAAGGAAATAAATAAACTGTCTCCGTTTGGTCTTGACAATCAGGAACCAAACTTTACAGACAATAATGTAACACTGTTAAATTACATTAAATTTGGTGTAGACTCCAGACATTTTAAAGGAATGGCAGTCAAAGGAAATAAAAAATTACCTGTAATAGGTTACAATCTCGGAGATAAGATAGACACAAAAAATTCCGGTAAAAAGATAGAAATTCTTTATACTCCGGTTCTGAAATACGGTAAAAATGATTTTTTTATAGAGTTAAAACTAAAAGATTTTAAATATAATTAGGAGGAAAGATGTACGAGATCAAAAAATTAGAAGGATCAAAATATGAGGTGAAAATTACCAGAGAAAAAGAAGAAATCGGAGAAATAAGAAAAGCGGCAATAAAAACTCTGAAAAAAAATGTAAAAATGGATGGTTTCAGACAAGGGCATGTACCTGACAGTGTTATTGAAAGAAATTATGAGGAAAATATAAAAGAAGAAATAGTAAATAAAGTAATTGAAGAGGACTATTCGGGAATTCTTGAAAAAGAAGGAATAAAGCCTATAGATTATTTAAAGATAAAAGAACTCAACGCTGATGGCGACAAGTTTGAATTAATAGGTGAAATACAGGTAATGCCTGAAATCAAGCTTGGAGAATACAAAGGAATAGAAGCTGAAAAAACAACTGCTGAAATTACTGACGAAGTTTTGGAAAAAGAACTTGAAAGATTAAGAGAAATAAACGGGAAGCTTAAAGAAACAGAAGATGCTGAACCAGCAAGATTTGATGATACAGTAAACATTGATTTTGAAGGTTTTGTGGATGGAGAAGCATTTGCAGGCGGAAAAGCAGAAGGATTTGATCTTAAATTAGGTTCAAAGTCATTCATAGATGACTTTGAAGATCAGATATCAGGACACAAAAAAGGAGAAGATATAGAAGTAAATGTTACTTTCCCCGAAGAGTATCATTCGGCTGATCTTGCAGGTAAACCGGCTATGTTCAAAGTAAAGGTAAACAGCATAAAAAGACTTGAAAAACCTGAATTAAACGATGAATTTGCCAAAGACCAGAATTTTGAAAATATTGACGAATTAAAAACAAAAACAAAAGAAAGACTTGAAAATTCTGAAAAAATAAAAGCTGACAATGAATTTCAAAGTAAAGTTCTTGAGCAGATAGTAGCAAATGCTGAATTAGATATACCGGAAGTATTGATCGAAAGAGAAGTAGACCAAAGATTAAGACAGTTTGATTCTCAGTTAAAAATGCAGGGGATGAACTTAGATAAATATGTAGAAATGACCGGTCAGAGCGTCGAAAGTATGAGAGCACCATTAAAAGAAGACGCAGAAAAAGCAGTAAGAGCTGATCTTGTAATAAGTGAAATATCAAAGAAAGAAAGTATAGCGGCAGAAGCTGACGAAGTAGAGAAAAAAATAGAAGAAGTAGCAGCTATGTACGGAATGGAAAAAGCTCAGCTTGTAAATGAAGCAAAAAGAGCAGGAAATTATAATAATTTTGTAAATAGTATAAAGTATGATCTGATTGCAAGAAAGACCATAGAATTTTTAATGAAAGAAGCAAAGGAAAAATAAGGAAATTATAAGGATAGTATGTTACTTTATAAATTAAGGAGGCTAAACATCATATGTATAATCCGATAGTAATAGAAAACGACGGCCGGGGAGAAAGAAGTTATGATATCTATTCAAGACTGCTGAAAGACAGAATAATATTTCTGGGCGGAGAAGTAGAAGATAATATGGCTAATTCAATAATAGCACAGCTTCTGTTTCTGGATGCACAAGACAGTGAGAAAGATATCACGATTTATATTAACAGTCCCGGAGGAGTAATAACATCAGGTCTCGCAATATACGATACCATGCGTCATATAAATGCAGATGTATCTACAGTATGTGTTGGACAGGCAGCAAGTATGGGGGCTTTACTTCTGGCAGCGGGAACAAAAGGGAAGAGATATTCCCTGCCTAATTCCAGAATTATGATCCATCAGCCTTTGGGCGGTGCTCAGGGACAGGCAACAGATGTATTGATACAGGCAAGAGAAATGGAAAGAATAAAAACACTGGTTAATGGAATATTAAGTGAAGCTACCGGAAAAGACATCAAGGAAATATATTCAGAT
>JAITVW010000184.1 GCA_031285605.1 Fusobacteriales bacterium
GCAAGAGCTTTTTTGTCTACTTTAACCGGCCATCCTTTTTCAAATGAAATTTCTACATAAGTAGGCTCATTTTTTGCTTTTTCCGGAGAAACAGTCATCAGATATAAAATATCTTCCTGATGCTCTGTAGTAAGGTCTTCTATATCTCCGCCTTCATGTGAGATATGCCATAAATTCTGATCTCGCGAGTATATTTTTTCCTTGGTAACAGGTACGCTTATGCCATGTTTATTAGCGTAATCAATAGCATCTTCACGTGAACTTATGTCCCACATTCTCCACGGGGCAATTATTTTCAAATCAGGATCAAAAGAAGCAATCCCGGTTTCAAATCTTACCTGATCATTTCCTTTTCCTGTAGCACCATGGCATATATATTTTGCATTTTCTTTATGAGCAACATCTACAAGTGTTTTAGCAATAAGCGGACGGGCAAAAGCAGTCCCTAAAAGATATTTATGTTCATAAACAGCACCGGCTTTCAGTCCTCTAAAAGCATAGTCCCTTACGAATTCTTCCCTTTTGTCTTCTGTATAAACTTTGGCAGCTCCTGATTCTACAGCCTTTTTTCTTACTTCTTCCATATCATCTTCCTGACCGACATTTACACAGCAGGCTATTACTTCCAAATCATAGTTTTCTTTTAGCCACGGGATAATAATAGATGTGTCAAGTCCTCCTGAATAAGCCAGTACTACCTTATTTTTTGACATTTTAACCTCCTAAAATTTTTTAAAAATAAAAATCAATGGATACCCATTGACTGAATTAATACTATTAAATTAAAACTAACAGAAATATAACGAAAAAACAGTAATAGGAATTTATTGAATAAAATTGTGTAAAAACATTATCCTAAAATTATTTCTCATTATTGTTCCTCCTAATAACATATTTATAAATAGAATTTACCATAATTTTATAATAATGTCAATAACTTAAGTATATAATTAAGTTCATGGAATATATATATAATATATACTTAAGCTGTTTGTGACATACTGCGGTAAATAAATTAAGATATTAATGAATTTAGAAAATCATTACCGTTTTTAATCTGCATAAGAACATTATCCTTTGAAGTACCTCCGAAAGATTTTCTTTCATTAACACAATTTTCTGTCTTTATGATCTCTGTTATATCTGACTCAAATACAGGTGAAAAATCTTTAAAATCTTCAAGAGTCATATCATCAATCGCTATTTTTTTATCTTCACAGCTGCTTACAATCTCACCGACAATTTTATGCGCATTTCTAAAGGGGATTCCTTTTTTGGCAAGATAATCAGCCACATCAGTAGCATTTAGGAAGCCGTATTTCATGGATTTCAGTATTTCATCATCGTTAACAGTGATTGTAGCAAGCATTTCATTGAAAATCTCAAGGGAAATCTCTATATTGTCTATAGAATCAAAAATTCCTTCTTTGTCTTCCTGCATATCTTTATTATATGCAAGCGGGAGAGCCTTCATAGTAGTCAGTATTCCCATAAGATTTCCATATATTCTTCCGGTTTTTCCACGAATAAGCTCTGGAATATCAGGATTTTTTTTCTGCGGCATAATAGAAGAACCTGTAGAAAATGCATCATCCAGTTTCAAAAAATTGAACTCTGAAGTACACCAGATTATTATTTCTTCGGAAAATCTTGATAAGTGCATGGAAATAATAGAAATAACAGAAGAAAGCTCTATTATAAAATCTCTGTCACTTACAGAATCAAGACTGTTTTGTGTAACAGCAGAAAATCCGAGTTCCTGTGCCACATAATGTCTGTCTATATTAAAAGTAGTACCGGCCAAAGCGCCGGCACCAAGCGGCATTTCATCACTTCTTTCAAGATAATCGGAAAGTCTGGTGATATCCCGTCTGAACATTTGAAAATAAGCCATCAGATGATGGGAAAATAATATGTGCTGAGCTCTTTGGAGATGTGTATAACCCGGTATTATTATATCTATATTTTTTTTGGCAAGATTAATAAGTGTTTTTTCAAGAGAAATAAGCAGCTTTGTAATATAGTAAGCTTTGTTGCGCGTATACATTTTTATGTCTAAGGCTACTTGATCATTTCTGCTTCTTGCGGTATGAAGTTTTCCGGCAACAGGACCGATTAATTCAGTAAGTCGTTTTTCTACAGCCATATGTATGTCTTCATCTTCAATTCTGAACTCAAAATTTTCGTTTTGAATCTCTTCTTTTATTTTAAACAGACCGTTTTCTATTTCTTTTTGTTCTTCAACAGAAATTATATTTTGTTTTGCGAGCATTCTGGAATGTATGATACTTCCGTTTATATCTTCAGCATACATTCTGCAGTCAAATAAAACAGATGCATTAAATTTTTCGAGCAGTTTGTTGGTTTCTTTTTTGAAACGACCTTCCCAGAGTTTCTTCATCTTTCCTCTTTCCTCCTAAATTTATTATTTAATTTATTATAGTATATAATCAGGTAAATTGAAACAAATATAAAAGATTTTTCTACCACATAATTTCTCTAAGTAAAAACAAATAATATTCAAATAAAAAAATAAGCATACGGTGATATTTTGTAAGTGTTTTTATAAGAAACTTTGTTTTCTTCATTAAAAACCCCCTTAAGTGCTAGGCTCATAATCTGAGTCTAGTTTTTCTTATATATTTGTAATTGATAAAAAAATAAAAATAAATTATATAAATATGATATTGTTACAAAAATATAATAAAATCGCTACAATATCATATTTTTATTTATAATTTGTTAAATAATACTGTTTATTTTGCTGTCTCCGACCATTTTCAGTTCAGTATAAACGACACCGGTTCAATAACTTTATCCATATTCACTATTTTTTTTCAGTTATTTTATTTCTAACATAATCAGAAATTTCATTTTTGTTTATAATAACAGAAAATCTTAATGGAAGAGTTTTTAGTTCATCCAGCTGTTTTGGAAGTTTAATTCCGCATACAGCTGATAAATCATCCAGCATTTCGTACGGATTTTCTTTTTCGGATAAATTAAGTGCTTTAGCTTCCGCATATGGAAATTTATACGGATGTGCAGTGGAAATAATAACAGAATGTGTCTTATCTCCGCTGTCTTTCAGATATTTTTCCAGTACTGCACAGCCTACAGCAGTATGAGGATCCATTAAATAAGAAAATTTTGAATAAACTTTTTTTATGGAATCCAAGGTTTCATTTTCAGTGGCAAAATCTCCGTAGAATTCTTTCTGTATTTCTGTCAGTTCATCTTTAGTTACTGAAAGAGTGTTATTTTTCATAAGATTATCCATTAATTCAGATATACGTGAAGAATTTTCCCCGGTAACATAATACAGATATCTTTCAAAATTAGATGAAAGCAGTATATCCATCGAAGGGGAATTTGTTGTGTAAAACGGACGCTCTTTGTTATAAGTACCGGTTTTGAAAAAATCAGCAAGAACATTATTTTCATTTGAAGCTGAAATAAGTTTATTTATAGGTATGCCCATCTTTTTTGCTATAAATGCAGCTAATATATTACCGAAGTTTCCTGTGGGAACTACTACGTTGAATTTTTCATTTTCTGTAATAATTCCTTTGTTTCTAAGATTTACATAAGTAGTAACATAATAGACTATTTGTGGAAAAAGACGTCCGATATTAATAGAATTTGCACTTGAGAAAGTCATATTATTTTCCTGACATAAATTTTTGAATTCCTGGCTGGAAAAAATATCTTTTACAGCAGACTGTGCATCATCAAAATTTCCTTCAATGGCAACAATATCTACATTATCACCGAGCTGTTTTCTCATCTGATCTTCCTGCATAGGGCTTACACCGTTTTTAGGATAAAATACAATAATTTTGATCCCGGGAATATCACGGAATCCTTCGAGAGCAGCTTTCCCCGTATCACCAGAAGTAGCAGTAAGTATAAGAATATCATTTTTTTCATTCTCTGCTTTTTTAGAAGCTGTAAGCAGATAAGGAAACAGCGAAAGAGCAAGATCCTTAAATGCCAGTGTTCTTCCATGAAAAAGTTCCGTAAGGCTTATATTCTGATCAAGTTTAGTTACCGGAGCTATTTCCGGAGTATTGAAGGTATCGGTGTTATAAGCATTATTTATTGATTTCTTCAGCTCTTCATCTCCCAGATCAGGAAAAAATTCCTTTAAAACATAAAAAGCGGTCTCTTGATAAGACATATCCTTTAGAATATTATAATTCAGATCAATTGAAGGAAGATTTTCCGGAATATAAAGCCCGCCGTCGCCGGCAAGTCCGTAAAGGACTGCATAGCTGGAATTCACAGTTTTTTCATTATTTCTTGTACTTTTGTAGTTCATAGGCACCTCACAATTTCTTTTTATTTTATAATAACATATACAATTATTAAGTACAAGTAGGTATAAAATATATATAATATATAAATTAAAAAAAATAATAATGATAATTTTTATAGTAAATGGTGTATAATATACCTGATATTGTAAAAAATATAGCAGGAGAGGGCGAAAAATGATGGAAAGTGTGGAATTGGTAATATTTGATATGGACGGACTGATGTTTGACACAGAAATGATGTACCTGAAATTTGCTCCGGGTGCTGCAAAAGATCTGGGGTATAATGTAAAAGAAGATATTTTGAGAAAAACTGTCGGGACTAATCACAAATGGGCTTTGGAAATTTTTAAGACAGAAGGTTACGAAAATTTTCCATTTGCCGAATTTTGGAAAATACTGGACAAAAAATACTCGGACTATTTTGATGAAGCAGGAGTTCCTGTAAAAAAAGGATTGTTTAAAATGCTTGATTTTCTAAAAAATATTAATATGAAAACAGCAGTAGCTACATCAAGCCGTCGTGTAAAAGCCGAAAGACTTTTAAATGAATCAGGCGCAATGAAATATTTTGACCTGACAATGTACGGGGATGAAGTACTTAAGGGAAAACCCGATCCGGAAATCTTTTTGAAAACAGCCGATAATCTTAAAACAGAGTATGGAAAATGTCTTGTATTTGAAGACTCAATAAACGGGATAAAAGCTGCACACAGTGCCGGGATGATTCCGGTAATGATTCCGGATGTGATAGAACCTACAGAAGAAGTTAATAAAATTATATACAAAACATACAGCAGTCTTGAAGATGCAATTCAAATTTTTAATAAGGAATAGGTGAAAAAATGAAAAAAATAGAATTGGTAATATTTGATATGGACGGTTTGATTCTGGATACTGAAAAATTATATCTGGAATTTAGTCTGGAAGCATTCAGGGATTTTGGACATAACATAACAGAAGAAGCAATTCTGGGAACTGTGGGACTGAATGACGAATCTACAAAAGCTTATTATGTTGAATATCTTGGAAAACCTGTTAATATTATTGAAGAAGTATTTGGGGAAGTAGAAAAAAAACTGCTGTCTGCATCAATAAATAAAGAAATAGAAATAAAAAACGGTTTTTTTGAGCTGGCAGATTATCTTGAAAAAAGTAATATAAAAAAAGTAGTTGCAACATCTTCCTCAAGGGAAAAAGCTGAATATCTGCTGAAAAATGCGGGAATATTTGACAGATTTGACTTTTTGGTCTGCGGGGATGAAGTTCTTAACGGGAAACCCGATCCGGAAATATTCCTGAAAGCAGCAGAAAAACTAAAAGCTGATGTTAAGAATACTATGGTTCTTGAAGATTCGTATAACGGTCTCAGAGCTGCCAAAAGTGCAGATATGATACCGGTTATGATACCGGATCTGCTCAAGGCAAATGAAGAAATAACAAGAATAATATATAAGGAAACAAAGAATTTGGAAGGGGTAGTAAAAATTCTGGAATCTTATGAAAATTAGCACATACGGTCTTCATTTTTTATGTTAATGAAGTACTGTTTTCCCTGAATTTGTTGACATATTTTGAGAAAAATATTACATCAGTGTTTTAAACGGTTTATATTCAGTTAAATGATTTTATATATTGTTATCGCTGTTTGTATTATTGCCGGTCGGTATTTCAGCGTCACGCATTCTTCTTTTCATTTTGAAAGTGTCAGAAATGCAGATATGCAGATCAAGATATCGGATTAGGAGGAAAAAATGGAGTTTAATAGATTTTATGGAATAATAAGAGATAAATATATTACATATGCTGCAGCTGTAGAAGATTTTGAACTATTAGAAGAACTGGACTCAATTTCTCACGGACAGGCTAATTATTTATTTAGAACTTTATTAATCACTGAAAATTTTAAAAAAGCAATTATCAAAAAAATAAAAGATGAATAAAGAAAAATACATGATTTTATAATATTACCGAATGTAAATGAAAAGAAAATTTTTATAAAAACATTACATATTTGTGAAGTTTATTATTTTAGTTAGCATTTCAAATAATATGAGCATAAATTTTTTAGTAAGTAGAAGGTTAATTTCTCCTTGACTTTACTGATGAAAAGGTATATTGTTTTATATGTAATTGTATATAAAACGGAGGTAGGAACATGAAACTAAAAGGAACTAAAACAGCAGAAAATTTATTAAAATCATTTGCCGGAGAATCACAGGCAAACAGAAGATACACATACTATGCAAAAGTGGCAAGAAAACAAGGATATATCCAGATAGCAGATATTTTTGAAGAAACAGCTGATCAGGAAAGCATGCATGCTAAGCGTTTTTTCTCATTTCTGAATGAAGATAAAGAACTGCAGGGAGAAATGCTTGGAATAACAGCTGAATATCCTGTAGCATTATATGAAGAAACACTTGATAATCTTAAAGCAGCAGCAGCAGGAGAAAATGAAGAATGGACAGATTTATATCCTGAATTTGCAAAAATAGCCCGTGAAGAAGGTTTCGGTGCTATTGCGGCAGCTTATGAAAAAATTGCAGAAGTAGAAGCAAGACATGAAAAACGTTACAGAAAATTGATTGAAAATATAGAAACTAATACTGTATTCCAAAAATCTGAAGCAGTAGAGTGGAAATGTACTAAATGCGGATATGTTCATACAGGAGAGAAAGCACCTGTTAAGTGTCCTGCATGTTTACACGATCAAGGATATTATGAGTTAAATAATACTAATTATTAGTATTATATTTGAAACTTAAAAAAATTCATAATGAGTCAGCAGAATAAGACTGTTTAACTCAATTATGAATTTTTTTATTTGAAAATAAAAATAAAGAAAGTAATTTTTATAATTCTTGAACTCTTAAATAAAATATCGTAAAATACTTAGTGGAAAAGGAGGTA
>JAITVW010000277.1 GCA_031285605.1 Fusobacteriales bacterium
AACTTCTTCCAAAATACTCATATTTGTAATATCTACAATTTCCAGAGCATAATTTTCAAAATCAACTGTTTTTTTTAAGTCGCAAAGCTCCTCTATTCTTATTTCATCGCTATTGTCAGATGCCTGTTTTCCTGTTGAATTCAAAACATTTTTTATTTTTATATTGTAATCATAATACTCATTAAAATTATCTACATTTATAACTTTGTTCCCCTGTTCCAATAATTTTTTTATAAGATGTGATCCTATAAATCCGGCTCCTCCGGTTACTAAATATGTTTTCATCCTGCTACCATCCTTTATGAAATATTACCAACAAATTCTTTCATTTTCCTTCTTATTGACTAATTAACTTTTCAAACACATTCTCATAATTTTCTATGACACGATTAATAGAAAAATCAATCCTGGCAGTTTTCTTGCCTTCCATTGTTAATTTCTTCCTCAATTCTTTGTCTTCTGTAATTTTTTTTATATTTTCAGCAATCTTATCTATATCACCATCATCAAAAAACAATCCGTTTACTCCATCCTTTATGAGACTTATATTTCCGGCTGCCTTTGTTGCTGTCACAGGAACTCCCAAATACATAGCTTCCAATAAAGACTGAGATAATCCTTCCATATTTGAAGCAAGCACATCAACATCCAGTATTTGATAATGATTCAGTGTTTCCTCGCCTGAAATCATTCCTAATGATATTATTCTGTCCTTAAGATTCAGACTGTTTATCAAGCCCTCATACTCTTTGAATTCATGATTGTGTATTCCTATTAAAAGCAGTCTGTAATTTTCAGGAAGCTTTCCAAGGGCTTTTATTATTTGATCCTGCTCTTTTTTTCTTGAAATACTTCCTATTATTATATCACCGGCTTTATATGAATATTTCTCTTTCAAAATTTTCCCTTTTTCGGGATCAATAATATTATATTTATAATCAGGTGTCCCGTTATAAACCACTTTTACTTTATTTTCCTTTATTCCGCTTTTTACCAATTCGGCTTTTACTTCGTCACTAACTGCTATAATCAAATCAGTAAAATTATTATAAAACCAGTTTTGTATAAATATCCCTGAGCTTTTCGGCGTCTGTCTTCTGGTATGAACAACCTTAACAGGAAGCCTGTAAAAAAACTTTGCCAGATTAGCATTGTACCTGTCTTTGCTTGACTGTGGATTTATTATATCTATTTTATAATCCTCCACTATTTTTTTTATATGTTTCATGTTTGCAAAATCTATTTTACTTTTGAATGTCATTTCTATAAGCTTTACTTTAGTATTGCTGAGCAAAGAATATAAGAGTGCTTCTTTCCTACACCCGACATATACATTATGCCCTCTTTCTGCGAGTCCCGCTGTCAGATAAGAAATAGAGTTTGTCGAGCCGGCTATATCTCCCTGATATGTTAGAAATAGTATATTCATATTTTACCCTTTCAAAATCGAATTTTCTAATTTTTTCATTATTTTCAAAATATCATAATCCTCAGATATTTCCTTTGATTTTTTGCCCATTTCAGTAATTAATTCCGGATCATTCAAAAAGTTTTCCATCTTTTGGGTCAGCTCATCTATATTATGATATTCAACAAGATAACCATTTTCATTATTTTTCACCAGTTCCGGCATACTGCTTATATCAAAACAAACTACCGGCTTTCCAAAATACATAGCTTCCACAATAGCATTGGCACTTCCTTCAAAATATGAGGGAAACACAAAAACATCTATGCTGTTCATAAATTCTTCTATTTTATCTATAAATCCTAATAAAATAACTTCATTATTCAAATTGTACTCATCTATTTTTTCTTTTAAATATTCTTCTAATTTTCCTTTTCCTGCTATTAAAATTCTGAAAGAATATCCTTTTTCTTTTAGTATTTTAGCTGCTTCCAGAAGGTGTATCTGCCCTTTTTGCTCCACCAGACGACCGGAATTTCCAAAAATCACGAATTTCTCATCATTATCATAAACTTTTTTTCCGTTATTTTTATAGTCATTTTTGTCTATTCCATTATAAAGCAACAATACTTTATCCCTAGAAATTATTTTATCATTATTTATAAAAATCGACCTTTCTATTTCCTTAGAATTAACAATTAACTTCGTAAGCAATTTAGAAAACAGAAGCCTGTTTAATAATGTGTTTTTTATAGGATGCGGCATTCCCCTTCTATAAATCACATTTTTTACTCCGGCCATTTTACACGGAATAAAGCATAATTTCAAATCTATCGAAGAATTCATAAAAATAGTATCTATATTATTTTTTTTTAAAAACTTATATATCTGAAAAATTTTTATAATATTCAAAAAACTATACTTTCCTATATTAAATCCTTTGATATCCATGTTTTGACTGTGTGCCTTCAGTAGAAGCTCGCTGTTGTTTCTTCCGGCTAAAATAACATTATACCCGTGTCCGGAAAATAATTTTGCCATCTTAAAATGCCATTTTTCTCCTCCGCCCCATTTTTTTTCCGAATTAAAGAAACACAAATTAGTCATTTAGATTTTTCTCCTTTAGTTTAGCATATTTAGTAAATACATAAAACGAACTTAATCTGGCCAGCAAGTAACCTTCATAGCCATCTAAAAAACCCAGTTTCAATATATACATCTTAAAAAACTTAAATAATGAATCCAGATAAAATAATACAAAAGACTTTTTCTTATTCTGTTTTTTATACTGATTAGCCGACTCTGAAGTATATCTGTTAAATTTGTTGAAATAATCTTCTAAATTTTCATAAGTATGGTGATATATTTCTTCTTTCAAAATACCGATTTCCTCATTTGTAATAAATTTTTCATGTACTTCTCTGTCATTGTATTTTCCCGCACCATTTTGAAAAAGCCTTACCCTGTAATGATTACTCCAGCCGCCGTGCTTTATCCTTTTTCCGAAACATACTGCAGTAAAATTCGGTTTATATATTTTTTTACTATTTTTATCTGATATTATTTCTTTTATTTTAGTTCTCAGATCTTTTGAAATTTCTTCATCTGCGTCAATTAACAGTATCCATTCGCCGCTGCACTTTTCAATAACAGAATTTTTCTGCATTCCATAGCCTTTCCAATTTTCCGAATATATACTTGCGTTATATCTGCCTGCAATTTCCAGAGTTTTATCAGTGCTTCCGCTGTCCACTATTATTATTTCATTGGCAATTTCTATTATAGAATCCAGAGTTCTTCCGAGGTTTTTTTCCTCATTATAAGTAATTAATCCAATTGATAACTTCATTTTTATCAGCTCTTTCCTACTTATTACCTTATTTTAATAAATTATATTTCTCAATAAATCTTTCCAGAGGGATTTGGTTTAGATTTTCATTAGTATAAGTTTTATCATTAATGTCTCTTACTTGACCGCTGTCTGGTTTTTTATATACAAGTCCTATCTTTGGAGACTCATGATGAAAAACTTGACTTTCTAGAGAAACAATTGCCAAAATTTTCTTATCTAATACATATGCTATATTATAAAGACCTGAATCAAATCCAATATACAG
>JAITVW010000298.1 GCA_031285605.1 Fusobacteriales bacterium
AGAGAAAAAGCAAGACTGACAGCGATAGAAGACGGATATCATAAATTATCGAAACCTGAAGATGAAAAAGGAATATTCAGAACAAAGGCAGCAATAGGGTTAGAGGTAATAGACAGATATGGAATATTCCTGACAGGAGAATATTTAACAGGAAATGATAAAGAAAATGATTACAGGGCAGGAGCAACTTTAAAAGCAGTATTTTAATTAATAAAAAGAGAAAGCAGGGTGTTTCCGGGACAAACACGGTATGTTCATACCGGAAACACTCTATTCTTATCTCTGAAAGAATAAGAATAAAGTATATAAAGAAGTGTTGGTTTATTCGTTGAGTGAAATACTAAAGACTCTGATTAAAGTAAAAACAAAAGAAAATAAGCAAAATTACATATTTGATCTGACAAAAATATTAATAAATACTATTTTCGGAACTTGTTATTTAGAAAGATAAGATACTGCTGAGACTGAAAATGTTTTTGAGAGCAGTTTATGAAATTTTATACAGCACTAAAATAACAATCGGAAAAGACTTAAAAGAAGAAGAAATACAAGATATTTATAAATCTTTTCGGAGAAGGCACGAGTATTGTTAAAAATAAAATTGACATCGGAAGCAGGTTTAGTTAGTAAAAAGAGAAATGAGTCTGCCATTTTGTGGATATTTGGCAGTATATAAAACTTTCTAAAAATTAATTTTTATATAATAAACAATTTAATATATGCACTGTTTTTTACTCTGATGTAACACACCTCTTAAATTACTGTATATCAAAAAAACATCCTTATTCAGGGTGTTTTTTATATTTGTTCTTTAACGTCTGTTTCTTTGCGGCATACTTTATTTTTCACAGCTTCAAATGTCGATAAATACAAGGCTTTTAGTAATGAATTTTCATTTGGAAATACAATTATATGCCTGTTCAGCCTTCCGTAAATACTGTTTAAACTTTCTGTCGCATTTATTTTTTTACCTTTTCTGAAAATTTAAACAGCGAACCTGTCACATCCCGGTTATCTTCCCGGTTTTTCATTTCATGTGAATATTTTTTCATCTTTATCTTATACATATTTTAGTGTATTTCTTAGCTGATGGACTATACATTCTGATATTCTGTTTTCGGAAATACTGCTGAATTGATGCCTTTATTCCGCTTAATCCGTCTGTACAAAACAGCTCCAATTATAATCCGAAAATGATTGAAAAATTAGAGCTTTCGATTTTCTGAATAATAATGTTTTTTCATTTTATCGTACAAAAGAAATGAATAAAATTATATTACAGCGATTTATAATCTTTTTTGATTTCTTTAAGTTTATAATTATACTCTGCACTTTTTACCTGATTTGGATATATCCCGAAATATTTAAAAAATATTTTAGAAAAATATCCATAATTTTGATATCCCAATATCAATGAAACCTCAGAAATTTTTTTATTCTCATTTAAAAGAAGATAAAAAGCCTTTTCCAGTTTTATATTTTTTAAATAGTCGTGCATTCCCACACCTGTTTCTTCTTTAAACTGCCTGCTTAATTCATTTCTTCCCAAATAAAATTTTTTATGTATATCAGTTAAAATACGGGGATTTTCATAATTTTTTTCGAGATATGATTTTATTGTTTCTATTTTACTTTCTTCATAAAAGTCGATTTTTAACATTTTTTTCGTAAGTTGTCTGATAACAGCACCGAGTAACTCATTTATTTTAGAAAAAATATATAATTTTCTTTCCCATCTTGTATCGTATCTTATGATCAGATCAAAAATATTTAAAAGTCTGTCTTCTATATTACCAAGAATTTTTTTATTCTTTCTGCTTACTGAAAAATAATTAATGAATTCTTCTATTTCTTGGTCGTCATTAAAGATCTGAAGATACTTAATATTGATTATTATTATTAATTCTTCTGTATCTGCGGATTCATTGCCGAAAGTTACAGTTTCCTTTTCTTCTGAAGAACTGATCAGTATTTCACCGGGTTTTATAATTAGTTTTTCTCCGTTTTCATTTTTTACAGTTAAGTCTCCTCTTTTGGAATATCTAATAATGAAGCAATTCTTCAGTTTTTCATTGATTTTTTCTTTAAATGAATCTGATGAAGAATTTATTTTTATGATCTCTAAATCATTATAAATGATTTGATGAGTAATGGTAGTTTTGTATAAGTCTTCCAAAATGTAATATTTTTTTTCTGTAGAATTAATTTTTGTTTCAGCCGCTTTATTTTCTAAATCCTTTAAATAATCAGCACAATTACTTTTCAAAATTTCACATCCTTCTTAAAATAATAATTCTTTACTTATAACATAGAAGTATCATATTATTATTATTTTGTCAACATTATATTATTTTATAAATATATTTGGATTTATATTAAGAAAAAAATCGGACATAATTCTGTATTGTTAATATTAAAACATTGTAATATAATCAATTTTATAAAAAAATACTGGAATTAAATCAGGTGTTATTGTTTTACCTTGACAGGACAATCCGTCCTTTTATATTAAAAAGTATATAAATGAAATTGCTGTATTTATGAAAGTTACTCAAATTATTTTGCTGGTGTATAACATAAATATTTTATTACTTTATATGAAATTAAAATAAATATATTTTTTACATCAGAAAAGACACAGCGTTGTGTCTTTTAATTTATCATATTTTTACAGTACTGTTCTTTCAAGCTTTCTAATTCTTTTATTAATTCACCCGAACCTTTTAAATTTTTCAATAAAGTTTCAATCATTACATAACAATATATTTTTACATCATAATCTAAATTTTTCATAGTTCCACCTTTCTGATTTACAAAATGATGTTACTATCTAAATTTAGCCTAACATATTATATCTCCTTTAATATTTAATTGCAACTTATTTTTTTATTTATTTTATTTAATTTGTACAATGAAGTTATGTTGCCGTAAAACTAAAGTAAATAACTAGTTTCATTTCCTCATTAAAAAACTTTCCTTCTATAATATGGGTGGTTTTTACATTAAATAATGTTTATATTTTTATATATAATTTATTTTATTCTTAATTATATGATAAAGTAATTTGGTTCAGATTATAACTTTCAGTAAGCTGTTATAGTATCTAATGTGATTCTTTTATTTCCAGCTTTGAGAATAATTGTGATTTTTAAAAACTTCTGCTATAGTTGAGTGTTGTTTAAGTCTTAAAAGTTCATCGGATTCCATTCCCAAAAAGTGCATAATTTCGTCATCACTTCTTCCTTCTTTAACTAATTCCGATATAATATTAATGACTCTGTCAATTTGATGTTCTCCTTTTGCTCGATTGTGCCGAATTGTACTTTCCATGCGCTGTTTTAAATTTTTTTCTATAACAACTACAGGCAGTTTTTTCAATTTGAGTTTGATTCCTACTAAAAGTCTGTGAAAACCGTCCACAATTATATATTCATCGGTTTTTTTATCATAATAGGTTACTATCGGTTGAGTATATCCGTCTTCTTCAATTGATGTCTGAAGTAATTTAAATTCTACCGGTGCTACTTTATTTGGATTATAATTATTTGCTTTTAATTTATCTATATTCACCATTTTTACATTTAATACCGGAAATGATATATCCTTCATATTATTTCTCCTTGACCATAAAAATATAATTGCCTTTTCTGTAACTTATACAAAATCCTAATTTTAAAAAAAAATCATAATATTCATGTTTAACAGCTAGTTTTATTTTGGTTTTATCTTTTAATTTATTATTTAAAGTATAAGAAATCAATTTTTTAAAATAACCTTTTTTTCTAAAATGAGAATTGACGTAACAATTAGTTATCATAGCAGTTTCTTTAAGGATTTTATAAGATAAGAAACCAATAATTTCCTTACTGTTTTGAAAACCAATAACCCATATTTTTCCATTTTCATCAATTATATACGGTAATTCTTTTCTAATTTGTTTATTTGCAAAATAATAACCCATTATACTCCAAAAATCTTGGTTTTTTTCTTTGTACGATACAATAATCATAGAATTCTCCTTCACATTTTTTACTTTATTTTCTTTTTAATTCCACTGCAGCTATGTCCGCATATTGTTCCTAAAAGAACCGGAAGATATCCAATTGCAAGAAATAACAGAGTTATAGTTAAGAGAACATATCCATAAATTTATAAAACGAATTTTTTTATTATTTGATTTACTTCTGATCTTTAATTCACTGATATTACTCCGCAGATCCTTGGATTTTTACAATCTGAAAGTATAAAAAATTCAATAATTTTTTATAAGTTAATATTATATTCTCTTCTTACTAGATAAATTTTATAAGAAAATCTACTTAAAGTCCAGATTTTTTTCATAAAAATATATTTTTAATAATAATTTATAATATCTTTTAAAATATATTATTTAAATAATATTTACCTAAATTTCCGAATTTATCAGCTAAAATAATTATATTTTTAAATTAAATTTATAAATAGTTTTTTTAAATTTCTATAAATATCATACAAAATTCTTTATTAGAAAATAGTGAAATTATATTGGTAATATAAATATTAATTTTACTATAAAAAAATAGAAGCATAGAAATAATATTGAATAGTTTCAATTACAGTTATTTTTATACTATAAAATATATATCTATAGGATTAATTATGATTTTCCAATATTATTTGAGATAATTTTTTTCAAGAAAGAAAATATTAAGAAATAAAAAAATTATGAAAAAAGCAATGTAAAAATCCTCCAAGTTGTTGTATACATGAAGGACTCTGATTATTAAAATTAATATAATTCATTAAATTTATTAAGATATAAGAATATTAAAAATTTATATCAAATAATATGATTCTACTGTACTTTGTGTTGTCTAAAAAATGTCAGATAAAAAACAAATCATATTATCTTGAATTCAATACTTCATTCCAAACTTCTGTTATCTTTGTTGTTTGAAAATAATAAAATATTGTTGACGGACTTGGTAAAGTCTCTTCTTTATCTATTTCTGTCTGCGATAATTTTCTGCCATATTTTTTATAGTTCTTGTATAACATTATTATTAGTCCTTGTTTATTGTATTTTGGTATTACTTCTTTCGTTATATTAAAGCCGGATAGTTTTCTTAAATTGTTTATACTTGTAAATCTATTCGATATTACTGACTTTGAATAAGGAAATCCATAATTTTTCAAATCCCTTAATGTTGCTCCATTTTCAATCTTCCCTATTTTTCTGGAAAATCCTTTATACAATTCTATTAATTCGTCATTTGTATGTAATACTTTTGTTCGTATGCGATTTGGCTCTTCTCCCATATGTATAAGAAATTTATTCCACGTACCGAAATGTTTTCTTATTACTACTGCTGACACTCCCGCTTCTTTTTTCATTAACAAAAGAGTTACTGCTTTATAACTGTTTTTTACATGTCTGTATAATGCTTCCAGTTCTTCTGCACTATATGTATGTTTTTTTTTCTTTTTTGCGAATGTTCCTTCCAGCCATAAAGCTTTTAAATATTCATACGATGGGAATTCTTCTTCCTTATCCTCCATAGATATATTTTCCACTTTTTCATAACTTTGTTTTTCGCCTGCTGTTTTATTATACGCTCCCATCTTGATCACCTCGAATTTTTTATTTTTCATTTAAAATCCTTGTTCTTAAGATAATTCTATTTTTTACCTTCAGAAGAGTATTTCTCAGATAATCCCGTTTTATTATTCTTTTTTTAAATTTTCAAAAAACCAAGCGTATATTAAGTATAAAAGACAACTGCCTTTTATTGACAATTGTCTATTGGACAAGTTATATATTACAAAAATCAATATAATATTAATATTTATTTTTTCTTATGTCTGACAGTTTTTGTTTTTTCAATATTTTTAATTCTTCTTCTTCTGTTTTGACAGTTTCTATCACTTTTCTGTAATAATTTATTTTTTCTTCCATGTAATCAACTCTCTGCTCTATTCTTTCTAATTTGCTGAACTTTTTACTATTTGTTATTTCATTATTCTGAATATTATTTTCTGTCCCCAAAATAATAGTAAACATACATGAAAAGACTATAGTAAATATTATTTTCTTTTTCATATATACACCTTTCCTACCGGATATTTACCAGTAATTTAAATCCGACTTTGTTTTTTCCAGCTTCATTTCCAATTCATTCAATTTTTCTTTATTTAACTTATAGGTATCTGTATTTTTACGTATTTCTGAGACACGTTTTTGTATCCGGTCTATTTCATTCGTCATTTTTTGACTCTCTGTTTGCTTTATTTTTCTGTGTTTTGGTGCTGATATAAGAATATCTCCCGATAGAAATATTATTAATATCAAACCTGTTAATATAGGTCTTCTCATTGCTTTACCGCCTTTTTATCAATATTCTTTTCTGCATTTTTATTTATAATTGATAAACCTTTGTTAATGCCGGACAGTTCCTTTTCTTTTTCAGTTATGGCAGCTAAAGTTTCTTTTTGTATTCCATTATATTTTTTATATATTTTCTTATATTCTTTTTTATACCAATTTATTTGTGAATCTTCTTTCAGCTCTTCTGTCTTCGCTACTCTGTCATTATAGTTTTTCTTTAATTTGCTTACTGAATTTTCAATCTGTTCTTTTTTTGTAAGCGCTTTCCTAAAGTTGTTATCTTCATATCTGTCTAACCGCTCTATCTTATTTTCTATTTTTTCTAATTTTTCATATGCGTATGCAAAAAAGTTTCCTAAAATCAAGATTACAAATATTATCTTTTTCATACAGGCTCCTTTTTAAGGTTTTTTTAGGGAATAAATAATCTTAGTTGAAATTCCTTTAAAAAAATTTATTCCCGTTATAAATTATCTGTTATTTAGAATTTCCATGATAAATTTACCTGATATTTAGTTTCATTTGTTGTGGCCATTTTTTGTTCTATAGTTGTCCCGATTCTGAATCCTGAGTATATTTCATAAGTTGCCCCCAGAGCAATTTTGAATATATCTTTAACTTCTTCAGGTTCTTCAAGCCGGTAGTATCCTGCTGATGTATGTGCTATCTTTGCTTCATTTCCATCTTTATATGTGTCCATTACCTCATATTCATATGATGCTCCCGCTGTAAATATCCATTTTTTTGATGTTTTTGTATTAATGCTGTATTCTCCCTCAAATCCTAAACCCGGTCTTAGTGAATAATTTCGTATATTGATCCGCCCTCTTCCAGTCCGGTTCGCCTATCCTGAATACAAGGGTGCTTGGGAGTACAGAGCCATTCGCGACAGCGGCCATCATGATGTTTTCATCCAAAGGACCAATCATGTCCGTCT
>JAITVW010000047.1 GCA_031285605.1 Fusobacteriales bacterium
ACAAGACCTCCTCCTATATGTTCCTTTCCTATCAAAGTAACATTTGCTGCCTTTACCATTGCATCTGCTGCTTCTATTGACGCAACCAGTCCTTTTGTTTCTATCATTCCCAATGCATTCATTGTAGACATAATTTTTCCTCCTAAGATTTTTTTATTTTTTTACTTGAGTCCTATTTAATTTTTTTTAATTATATAAAAATAAAAAGGAACCCAAAAAACATATAGTTTTTGAGCCCCTTTGCTCTATTAAATTAACTATTTTTCATTTCTAAAATTCAAAAGGTTATCCGAAAAAATAAGTACAACTTGATTATGTCCTGTAATTTCTACAGATTATTCAAACAGCCACACATATTTTTTTCTAACTCCATTGTCAGAAATCCCTAACCTACAAGATAATTTTAACTCATTTTCTATAAATGTCAACACTTTTATTTTTAATTTCAAGTTAAAACTATCTGGAAGCCGTATTTCAAAGGGGCAAATTTATTCAAAACTTTATGTCCTGTTACACCCAAAAGAGAAAATCCTCTTTTATTTGGGAAGTATCATTTCTATTTCTCCATGCGGTCTTGCTATTACATGTACAGAAACCAGTTCTCCTACTCTCTCGGCTGCCGCCGCTCCGGCATCTGCAGCTGCTTTTACTGCTCCTACATCTCCTCTCACCATTACCGTTACGAGTCCTCCGCCTATATGCTCTTTACCGATCAAAGTAACATTCGCGGCTTTTACCATTGCGTCTGCTGCTTCTATTGCTGCTACCAGTCCTTTTGTCTCTATCATTCCCAATGCACTTAATTCTGCCATATTTTACCTCCCTGATTATTTATCTTATGGAAAAACTTCCTCCTAATACACATCTTCTTTTTCTTGTAAAATTCCTTGCACTTGTCAGCCCTTCTCCTGTAGGTCCCGCTATTGTAAAAGTGGTACAGCCTTCTCCCTGAAACCCGAGAGCCGCATATGACGGGGCATTTTTCACAAAAATCGTTGTCTGCATTTCACGTGCGGCAATACTCAGTCTTGTTACATTCTGTGAATGCATAACTGCCGTATGCTTCAATCCGTGTTCTGTAAGAATTGCATTTTTCAGTGCTTCTTCAAAACTTTTCTGTCTTACTACTGCCAGTACAGGCATCATGAGCTCCTTTTGGACAAATGCATGGTTTATATCTGTTTCAAGTGTTATCAGTACCGGCTCAAAGCCACATTCGATACCGGACTTTTCCAGTATAAAGCCGGCATCTTTCCCTATGAATTCTTTGTTTACCATACCATTTTTATATATGGTGTCTTCAAGTTTCTTTATGTCCTCATTATCTGTAATATGAAATGCTCCTGCTTTCTCCATATTAAAAATCAGATAGTCTGCAACACTCTCCAATACCAGTACTTCTTTTTCGGCTATACAGGGAAGGTTATTATCAAATCCCGCACCGCTTACTATATCTTTTGCAGCCTTTTCTATGTCTGCTGTTTCATCTACGATAGCCGGAGGATTTCCCGCTCCTGCTCCTATTACTTTTTTCCCGCTTTTTAAAGCTAATTTTACGATTTCTGTTCCGCCTGTTATTACAAGCATATTTATTCTTTCATGAGAAAATAATACATCTACATTTTCTTTTTTTGTATTTGATGCTGAGGTTACAAGATTTTCAGGTCCGCCTGCATCTACTATTATTTCATTCAGTTTTTTTATAAGCCACAGACATATATTCTTTGCTGACGGATGCGGGCAGAAAACTATGCTGTTTCCTCCTGCAAGAGCTCCTATAGTATTATTTATAATAGTTTCTGTAGGATTGGTAACCGGAGTTACGGAACCGAGAACCCCAAAAGCCGAAAGCTCTATCAGCGTAAGACCGTCATCACCTGTAAACACTTCTGTTCCCAGATCTTCTACTCCCGGTGTTTTTTCAATAGCAAGTTTATTTTTTAATATCTTATCTTTTATTCTTCCCATTTTTGTTTCAGCTACAGTTTTTTCCGCCATTTCCCGGGTATACTTCAAAAGCTCTTTTCTTATACTGCTTATAATATTTCTTCTTTCCTCAAGGCTACGGCTGCTATACAACTGCTGTGCTTCATAAGCTCTGTCCGCTGCTGTTTCTATATTCATAAAAATTCCGTGTCCGCAGGAATTTTCCTTATTTGCAATATTTATATTCTTTTCATTTTTTACATCATTTATAACTTTTTTTATTATATCTTCTAATTGTAAATCATCCGACATTAATGCCTCCTTTTTATCCAAACACAGCATTAACTGCATACTCTGCTATTTTTATGTCTTCTTCGGAAGTACCTCCGCTTACACCTAAAGCACCCAGAAATATTCCGCCGTTTTTCACAGGAAGTCCGCCTCCGAAAGCGGCTATTTTCCCTTCCATTGTTTCCACAAGCTTGTCAAAACCGCCTTTTAGTACTTCCGATGACGGAATCCTCAATACTGCACTGGTATAAGCTTTTTTGGGTGCTACCTCTACAGCTGCCAGCACAGAGTCATCCATCCTGTTAAACAGTACCATATTCCCATGGATATCCATAACTGCCACTGCTACATTTACTCCCATCTCTCCAGCTTTTTTTACTGCCGAATCTGCAAGTTTTTTTGCAGTATTAAGATTTAGTCCGGTAACATTTGCCTTACTGTTTTTATTCAGTTCTTCTTTTACCTTTATCTTTATTTTCTTAATTAGTTCCTCGTATTCTTTTTCAGGATACATTTTTCCACCCCGGTCTTCTTAAGAATTTTTATTTAAAAGGAATTCCTTTTATAAGTCTTGCGGCATTACTCCCGTAAATTCTCAGCTTCTCTTTCTCTAATCCATCCAGACTCAGAATAAATAACGGTTTATCTATCCTAAGCTTTGAAAAATGAATAACCGCCTCTTCTTTATCCACGGCTATCCCCACTGACAATCTGGAAGCCTGCGAAATTTCAAATGCCTTTTCTTTAATATTATAAAAATTTTCCTCTGTTACTTCATATGGAATTCCTTCTTCTTCAATTCCGTATGTTATTTCTTTTATATATTTGGAATTTCTGTCTAAAACAGATATTTTTATTGTCGGTATACCTGCTCTCATTTATTTCACCCTGCCCTTATTCGCAATATCAAGTATCAGACCTGTGGCTACTGCATTTCTCGGTCCCTCAGTTTCTCTTATATTTCCTCTTCCCGCTACTATGAAATACTTTGCCAGCCTGTCAGTTACCAGCTCAGGTATTTCAAAATCAAGTGCAGAACCGCCTACCATTATCACAAAGGGTATATCTCTTATATTTCCTGTAGGACTCACGGATTCTAAAGCTCTGATTGCATTCTTCACAAATACCCTCTCTTTGGCACTTCTCCTTACAGCCTTTATTTTTTCAAGAGAAT
>JAITVW010000120.1 GCA_031285605.1 Fusobacteriales bacterium
ATAATTTTCAGGGTATCTTAATAGTGAAAATTCAAAACATCTAAATCTATAATCCGGCCTATCTGGTAAATTACAAAAATTCATACAAAAATAAAAACTATTAACACAAATTTTTTAAAAAAAATTATGTAACCGCTTCCAAAAACTAAAAAAACTAAAGGATTTTTAAGGCGGTGAAAAAATGTAACCGTTTCCAAAAAGGTGGTTTTATGAAAATAACAGACATAGCAGAGCTATCGGGAGTATCAAAAGCAACAGTATCAAGGGTATTAAATAACAGTCCCAGTGTAAAGGAAGAAACAAGGGAAAAAATAATGAAAATTATTGAAAAAAATAATTATTACCCTAATGCAATAGCAAGAAATCTGTCAAAAAGAGAAAATAACTCTATAGGTGTTATTATCCCTGATATAAGTAACCCGTTTTTCGCAAAAATAGTGGACAGAATATCTATAGAGGCAGAAAAAAAAGGGCTGAATGTGTTATTATGCAATTCAGGAGAAGAATTTAAAAATCAGGAAAAATTTATAAAGACACTGATAGAGCAGAGAATAAAAGGTATTATACTTATTGCGACAAGGGAAACATATCCTAAAAGTGATTTTTTGAAAGAATATATAAAAGAAATTCCTGTTATTATATTAGACAGAGCACTTAAAACAGACCTTCCAAGTGTTTTGATGCCGAATTTTGAACTGGCATATGATGCCACAAAGCTTTTTATAGAAAACGGACATAAAGAGATTGCCATAATCACAGGACCATTAACGGAAAAAACAGCTGCCGACAGATTGGAAGGATATAAGAAAGCAATGCTTGACAATAAACTGAAAGTAAAGAAACAAAATATATTTTACGGAGACTTTAATGTGGAAAGCGGCTACGAAATGTCAAAGGAGATACTGAAAAACAAAAAAATTACAGGGGTATTTGTATCAAATAACCTGATGACAATAGGACTTCTAAAGGCGGCACGTGAATCAGGGCACAGAATACCAGAAGATATAAGTATATTTTCATTTGAGGAAATAGAATGGGGAGAATATTTCGGACTTGAGATTTCTGCATATAAGATACCATTCGAGCTCATGGGGCAAAAAGCGGTAGAAGTTCTTTTCAGAAAAATAGAAGACAAGACTTTTAACCAAAAAGTAGAGGTGGATTTAGAAAGGGCTGCAAATCAAAAGTTGAGCATAAAGAACATTAGCGGGAAGGAGGATGTAAAAAAGTGAAACACATTCTGGTAATAGGAAGCTTAAATATGGACTTGGTAGTGAAAGTAGAAAAACTGCCAAAACTCGGGGAAACAATATTGGGTGAAACGCTATACGAAAATCCCGGGGGAAAAGGAGCTAATCAGGCTGTAGCCGCAGCGAAACTGGGAGGCAGTGTAAGTATGATAGGAAAGCTGGGAAAGGACAGCTATGGAGAACAATTACTTCTGAATCTGAAAAGTAATAATATTAAAACAGAAGGGATTATAAGATGCGATGATATCACCGGGACAGCTGTCATAGAGGTAGACAGCAACGGAAATAACAGTATTGTGGTTATTCCGGGCAGTAACTTAAAGCTTTCAAGGAAAGATTTGGATTTGGCATCTGACTTAATTGATAAAGCAGATATAGTAATATTGCAGCAGGAAATTCCGATGGATACAGTGGAATATGCTTTGGAGCTGGCAGCCGAAAAAGGGAAAACGACAATATTAAATCCGGCTCCGGCAGTGAAGATAAGCGAAAAAGTACTGTCTGCGACTGACTTTCTGATATTAAATGAAACAGAACTTGAGATAATATCGGGAAAAGAAAGTATACCTGAAACAGAATATATTTATACTATAAATGAACTAAGAAACAAAGGAGCTAAAAATATTATACTGACTCTGGGTGAGAAAGGAGGAATGTACACAGAGGGAGAGGAAATAAAGGAGTATAAAGCTCTAAAAGTAACAGCTGCAGATACTACAGCAGCAGGAGACTCTTTTATAGGAGCCTTTGCATTAAAGCTTGCAGAGAATGCAGGTATATCAGATGCTCTTGAGTTTGCCGTAGGCGTTTCAGCACTAACGGTAACAAGAAGCGGCGCACAACAATCATTGCCTACACAAGAAGAATTAAAATTGTTTTTAGAATCTAAATAAAGTCTATTTTTGGAGGTAAGAAATGAAAGTAAAAAGTTTTATGAGAGTTTTTACAATGTTATTGTTATTTTTGATGGTAATAAGCTGTAGCGGTGACAAGAAAGACGGAGATCAGACAGCAGGAGGAACACCGGAAGGCGGAAAGAAAAAATTAAGAATAGCCATAGTGCATGCCGGATTTTTAGGGGATAAGTCATTTAATGACTCGGCTAACGAAGGAATAAAAAAAGCAATGGCTGAATATGACATAGAGGTAAAAACACTGGAATCAAAGGTGCCGTCTGACTGGGAAACAAATGTGGTTTCTATGGCTTCGGAAGGATATGATTTGGTAATAGGGAACTCAAGCCAGTTTCAGGATATTATAAAAAAACATGCTCCTGAATTTCCAAATGTAAAATTTGCGATTATTGATACAGTAGTAGATGAACCAAATGTAATGTCTGTAGTATTTGCACAAAATGAAGGATCATTTCTTGCCGGTGCAGCTGCTGCATTATTTACACAAAAAACAGATGTACTGAATGTAAATGCCGAAAAGATAATAGGATGGGTAGGAGGAATGGATATTCCCGTACTTCAGGATTTTCTTACAGGATATAAGCAGGGAGCAGCATATATAGATCCTGATACAAAGGTACTGGTATCATTCGCGGGAACTTTTAATGATCCATTGAAAGGAAAAGAACTTGCACTTGCACAATACAGCCAGGGTGCTGATATAATAATGAACGTAGCTTCAAATACCGGAAACGGAGTATTGGAAGCTGCAAAAGATTCACAAAAATATGCAGTTGGTGTAGATATTAATCAGGATGACATTTATCCGGGATTCATACTTACATCTATGCTTAAGAGAGTGGATGTAGGAACATATGAAGTAATCAAATCAGCAGCAGAAGATAAATTCAAAGGCGGAGAAATCCTAAAAATGAATGTTGCCAACGGAGGAATAGGACTTACAGATATGTCAGTAATGAAACAGGCACTGGGAGATAAATTTCCTGAAGATATACTTACAAAAATAAATGAATTAACAGAAAAAATAAAATCTGAAGAAATAAAA
>JAITVW010000107.1 GCA_031285605.1 Fusobacteriales bacterium
TAAAATTATTTCCCGCTGAAAAATAAAGAGCCTCTGAAATAAAGGCTCCAAACTCAATTAAAACAAACTTTTTTTATACTAAATAAACTGATAATTAAATAAAATTCCTATTAAAGAAGCTCCATTAATCTGTATATTTTTATTATATAACAGCCTGTCTGACATTAATTGGAAGATTATAATAAAATTATCTCATTTTTCATTATTTTCTCTGCTTCTGTCTTTAGCTTTTCCAGATATCCGATATTTGGAAGCGGATGAAATTTTTCCTTAAATTCTTCTTTTACCCCAAAATGTCTATAAGCTATTATCTTATATCTCACATCAGGATAATCCTTTAATATTTCTGCAGTTTTTATTATCGTTTTCTTGGCATCTATCATTGAATTAACTACTGTTCTTACTTCATACATTTTATTTTTTTCAAGTAAAAATTTTAAATTCTTCAGAACATTTTCATTATCTGCACCTGTAAGCTCTTTATGCTCCTCAGAATCCCATGCTTTTATATCCAGCATAAATTTATCTGTTACTTCTACAAATTCTTTACATTCCTCAAGACTAAGATCTACGCCTCCGTTAGTATCAACAAAAGCACTCAGATTCATCTTTTTCACTTCTTTAAAAAATTCGGTTATAAAGCGCGCATTTAGTGTTGCTTCTCCTCCACTCACTGTAACACCCTGTATAAAAATTTTTATCTTTTCTGTTTCTTTTAATAAGTCTGCCACAGTATATTTTTCAGTTTTCGGACTGGAAAAAAATCTGCATGTTTTTATGCATTCGTCACAGTTTATGCAAATCTTCTTATCCCACTTAACAATACCGACTTCTTTCGTCAAAGCTTTGACAGGACATACCTTCACACATTTGCCGCAGTTATTGCAGAGATATATTGTTTCAGGATTATGACAGTATACACATCTAAAATTACATCCTTGAAAAAACACTGCCATTCTGTTACCCGAACCGTCTACATTTGAAAATTTTATTATATTATTTACTACAGCATACATATTGCTTCTCCTTAAAAAATAAGACCCGGAAACCTATTTTCCAAGTCTTATCATATATTTAATGTCTTAATTTTCTGTCAAAAGCCTTTGCATTATCCCTTGCACCCATACCCAAAACTGTGGTATCGGCAAGAACAGCCTCTCCTTTTTCCAGCTTTGCTATTTCCGATTTTTTCACCAGATAGCCTGTAACCCTTACTACATCACTGTCTTTGCTGTATACAGATATGAATCTCAAATCTGTGGAATTAAAAGCTCCTCTTATTATATCCAGTATTGCCTGTGGATTTTTTTTATATGTGTCATCAAAAGTAAAGATATCACCTATTCCGCTTGGAAAATATTTATGGAAAGGTGCACTCTGTGTGAGATGATCCCATATTTCAGGTTCTTCACCGACAGGAATTCTGCATCCCGGTGAATCAGACGTATCTGTCTCTATTCCTACCTGTGCATGAAGCAGATGGTTTCCGTCAGTGAAAGGACAATATTTATTTTTATGCCCTTTTACTTTTTCATCTAATTTCTGTACAATCTGCATACCCAATTGATTTGCCTTATCTGAATATCCGAATCTGTCTTCCTGATTTTCAGCTTTCAAAAGATTATTTACACATTCAGCAAGACCTACTACACCAAATAACCCTGTAAATTTATCTCTTTCTATCAAACCTTCCTTAACAAGAAAATTTGATTCAAAGAATGGAGTTTCTTCTATAATAAATCTTACTCTTTCATCTATATAACCCAGCATTGTATCCGCAAGATCAGGAAGCACTTCATCCATAAACTGCTCTACACTGTCAGCTTTTTTAGATAATTCCCCAAGCTTGACCCTTACCAGCGTATAAGCTCCTCCGCCTACTTTCAGTCCGTTATAACAGCTTACTATTCCATAATCTCCCTTAAAGTTCTCACTGTATGTTTTATGGTTTGCAAAGCTTGGTTTTGCTGTTACCAGTGCTGCTTTTACAGCTGCAAGAGCAAGTTTGTCACTTGTTTCCTCACTGTATTTCAGTGTAAGATTCGGTGTGGGAAGCTGTAACTCTTCCATTACTCTTAGTATGATAAATGCTGCCTTTGTTTCCTTAGGTCCTATATTTGAATGACAGAATGAATCTGTTATCGTAGTATCAATATGCTTTAAAAATAATTTTACTGCTCTGTATGCTTCTTCCTCGTCTTCTATATATGGTTCCAGCATATAATCAAGATTACCGAGATATACCGGCATTGTTGTAATTGATGGAACATGTTTGTAAAGCATCAATAAATTATGTGTTGCTTCCCAAATATCTTTTGCCGGCTCTATTCCCAGAAACCTGGAACCATTTTTCATAAACTTCTCATAATCAGGTACTATATATCTCGGTCTGAAAGGTGCGTTACCTTCAAATAAGTCGCATATTATTCCTTCATCTCTGTATTTTTGCGCTTTTTCACTGATATTCAAAACATTTAGACTGTTTTCGCCCTCTTTTGCAAGATTCATTATTATCTGTTCATATGTTAATGTTTTGTTTTTAATAATGTCTAATGCTCCCATATTCTCACCTTCTCAAAACTTAATTTAATTAACTTATCTGGTAGGAGAAACTACTATTTCACCAGCTATTATTTTTCCTTTTATTTCATCTAATTTATCCAGATTTTCCTGACCGATAATTTCTTTTGTAAATTCACAGTCTGTAATTCCCAGACCATCTTCTTTCAGTCCGTATTGATACACTTTTCCTTCAAACTTACCGTCTGCTACTTCTTTTACTGAATTAAATACTGCTGTATCTACTTTTTTGATCATTGATGTAAGTATAGTTCCTTTTACCAGCGCATCCTGATTAGAATCCACACCTATTGCATAAATTCCTTTATCTTTAGCAGCTTGGAATACTCCGCTTCCGCTTGCTCCCGATGCATGATATATTACATCTGCTCCCTGATCTATAAGAGCTCCTGCTTTTATCTTTGCTGATGCAGGATCATTAAATGCATTTGTTCCGCCGATGTATACAGGTAAAAATTTAATATCAGGCTTTATATATTTTGCTCCCTGTTCAAAACCAACTTCAAATTTCTGAATAACCGGAGCCTCTGCTCCTCCTACATATCCTACTACATTTGACTTAGTCATCATTGCCGCCAAAGCACCTACTAAAAAAGATCCTTCGTGTTCTTTAAATGTAAGTGATGCTACATTAGGCATTCCTTCTATTGTTTCATCTATAATAACAAATTTTTGTTCCGGAAATTCTGTTGCTACATTCACTAAAGCATCTTTCATAGTAAATCCTGTAGCTACTATTAAAGCATAATTCCCTGATTCTGCATATTCTCTAAGTTTATTTTCTGCTTCTGTATTAGGATCTTTTGGTTCATATTCGTCATATGTTATGCCAAGTTCGGCTTTCGCTTTCTCCAAACCTCTTTTTGTAGCATCATTATATGAATTATCTCCTAATCCTCCTGTAGAATAAACTACTCCTACTTTAAAGCTTTCATCCTTGGCAGTATTTTCTGCAGGTGCTGCAGCTGCCCCTTCTCCGTCAGTACTTTTTGATCCGCATGATATTAAAAATAACATCATCATTGTTAAAATGAATAGTGCCTTTTTCATTAATCCTCCTAAAATATATTTTCTATATCCAAATTATAACCTTCTTTCTCTCTTTTTCCAATTAATTTTCAAGAACATCTGCATTATTTTAAAATTAATCATTTTAACTATATTTTTTCTTATTTTAGTTTAGAAAAAATATCATTTGATATTTTAAAGACTTATTTTATAAATATCAGGTTTAACAATTGTATATAGTAATATTTTTAAACATAAGTTTATAAAATGAAATTATAAAAATATTCTTATTTTAAATAATTTGAGAAAAATAAAAA
>JAITVW010000174.1 GCA_031285605.1 Fusobacteriales bacterium
GTTCTTGCTTCATTCATTCTTTTGTACAGTTCTCTATAGATTTCTTTTTTTTTAAGCATTTTTTTCTCCTTTTTTTCATTCTTAAATTCCCACTTTTAACCAATACTTATTTACACAGACTTTCCTCTGATAAACCCGGATTAAAAGAGAATATTTAAGAAAGAAAATCTTAAAAAATTATTTTTATTGTTATAAATAACGTATCACTTCTTCACACACTGTTTTAATCCCGTTTTTTGTTTCTATTTCATTCCCAGATACCACAGGCACCTTTGTTTCTATATGATTTTTACCTAATATTACTATTACGTCGGGAATCCTTGTTTCCTTATTTATTTCGTACACATTTCTCCCTCTTACTTCCACATCTATATTTCTTCCTCTGCAGTATTCCAATATTGTCTGCATTGTGTAATTCATTTTTTTGACAGATACCCCTGCTGCCACTAATACTTTTTTCATACTGTTTCCTCCCGAGCTCAGTATATATTTATGATATTTTTCTTTCAAATAATAACCCATGTAATATAATAATAATTTTTTGTCTTTTTTGAAACAAAAAGAGCATCCGGAAATTAAATTTTACTTTTTATTCCAATACTCTTTTTATTTGCACAGACCCATAAATTTCTATATGAGCCTGCGCTTTCTGTAAAATTTAATTTTCTACAATTTATCTTAATAATTTCTTCATATAAATACTATTTAAAACTTATATAATCTCCTATTTCAATTATCGGATGATTTTCTCCCGCGAGTTCGATCTGTCCTGGAACATCTACTTCAGACTTTCCCGTAAACTTAAATGTACAATGTCCCAATTCTTTCAGAGTAAGCATGGCCTCTGTTCCTACTGCCGTTACCTTATACCCGTGTTTCCCGATAATTATTTCATCTCCGACTTTTATGTCTCTTTTTATCTCGCCTTCTTCGTGCAAAACAGCTATTTCAGCCAGTTCCTCAGGTGCTATATCATCAAATATTATCAAACATCCGCATTCCTCATATAATTCCAGTGCGCTCATTCCAATTTTATTAACCTTAACATTATAATTCATGTGCCTTTCCTTTCCGGCTAAAATAATCCTATACTTGCTACATAAGCCAATACTACCGATAACGGACCGGTTACCAGTCTTGAGAACAGTATTGCAGGTACTCCTACTTCTATTGTTTCAGCTTCTGCATCTCCCAAACTTAGTCCTACCGGTATAAAGTCACATCCTACCTGTGGATCAATAGCGAACAGTGCCGGTAATGCCAGCGATGCCGGTATAGTTCCAAGACCTATCTGAGTTCCTACCAATACTCCTACTACTTGAGCTATAACGGCTCCCGGACCTAATAATGGTGAAAATACAGGTATTGCACATATTATGGAAATTATAAGCAGTCCTATCATATTTCCTGCAAGCGGGGCAAGTTTGTTAGCTATGAAATCTCCTATTCCCGTACCCAGAATTATCCCTATTAACATACTTGTAAAAGCCATAAACGGTAATATATTTTTTATTACAGTTTCTATTACTTCCCTGCCCGATTGATAGAAAACAGCAATTACTCCACCCGTAGCTTTTCCGAGTCTAGTCAGAAAACCTTCTTTTTCATACTTCGTATCTGCCAGTTTTTCTCTTGCTTCTTTTTTCAGTGCTTCACCTTTCTGCTTATTTGTCATTCCTTCCATAGTATCAGTTTCCGCAGCTGTAGTTACTTCTCCTTCTTCTGCAAGAGTTATGTTTTTATCTTTTACATCTGATACGTAAATATCTGAAGTTATATACTGTGCCAATGGACCAGCCTGTCCCACAGGCATTACATTTATAGTAAAAATTCTCTTTTTCGGATACACACCACATCTTGCTGTTCCGCCGCAATCTACTATTACTACCATTATTTCATCTTCAGGTACTCCCGTAACAAATCCGTTAACTATCTCACAGCCTGTCAATTCAGCCAGCTTGTATGCCAAAGGATGAATTGTTTTCCCGGTTATACTTACTATCTTATTCTTTTTTTCGGTAGGAGTAATAATTAACGGACCACCCCATCCATTCGGACCTTTTTCTATTTTTACCGCTTTATACATACTCATCCTCCTCACCCAGCTTTAACTGCTTTTTTAGATTTTCTTCCCATTAGTATAAGTGTTATTCTTTCTGTCAATACTCCTCTTATGAAAATAACCAATATCCCCACAAGGAAATATCTTGTTGCAAGACCTGCTATTGGAAGACCTAACTGCGTTATTCCGTTTGCGATCCCCATATAGACAAACAGCTCTCCTGCATTAGCATGCGGGAATAAACCTGTTACCGGGTGAACAAATGAAACTGCCGAATCATAAAATGCCGGTTTATACTTTTCTTCAACGAATTTCCCAAAAGTATAACACATTGGGTTTGTTAAAAATAATACTGCCAATATTGGTAATAATGTATATCTTGTAATTATATTCTTAGATGCCCATCTGGCTGCTGTATTTACTCTTTCTTCCCCGATTAACTTTATAACAGCCGTTATTCCTGTCATCAATACCACAAGTAATGGAATTATTCCTGAAACCCAGCCGGCAAATACTTCTCCGCCTTGTTGGAACAAACCTATAAAGTGCGTTGCGATTTTTGATATAAAATCAATAATACCAAACATCCTAAACCTCCTATATTTTTAATTACTGGTTTCTGCATGACTAAAATTTCAAATATCAATGCCAAAACACCTGTACCCTGCTTTTTACCCCGGTTCAAAATTATAGTAGACAAGGTACCAAAATTCAGCTCCTTTTTTATGCACTAAGATTTTTACTGTATCTTTATAGATACATTTTCCGATAAAATTACAAGAATTTATTTATTCCTTTCTAAAAATTAACCAAATAATTTG
>JAITVW010000231.1 GCA_031285605.1 Fusobacteriales bacterium
ATTAATATTTTTTATGCCAAAAATTCTTAATATAAAATTCGTACTTCTATCAAATAACCATATTACGGGATAACTCAGCTTATAAAATATTATCAAAGGATGAGAAGCAGCAAGTGCTACCTGCTCCGAACTCAAAATTGCTATTGATTTAGGCACCAATTCTCCCAATACTATATGAAATGCTGTTATCAATGAAAAACCTGTTACAAATGAAACAGTGTGTTTTAATACTTCATCTACGGTAAAATAATTAAATAACGGGCTCAAAATATTGGCTACAACAGGCTCTCCTATCCATCCAAGTCCCAATGAAGCCAGCGTTATGCCAAACTGACAGGCTGAAAGATATGAGTTTAAGTCATCCAAAACTTTTTTGGCATAGTCAGCTTTTTTATCCCCGGTTCCTAAAAGCGTTTCTATTTTAGAAGCCCTTATTTTTACAATGGAAAATTCGGCTGCGACAAAGAAACCATTTAAAAAAACTAACAAAAATACTAAAAGCAGGTTTAGAAAATTATTCATATTTTTCTTTTCTCCCATCTTTAATAAAGTTCAAAATACTTTTTTTTATTATTCTCCCCATAATTTTTTCAACCTTTCGTTGGCCGCTGTTTCAAATTTATTTTCACCGTATTCATAAAATTTTATTTTAATTTTCATATAATCTTGTTTTATAAAATTGCCTTTATAGGCATGTGGATATTTATAGTCCTTTGCACCCAGCTTTGTCAGGTATTTAGGAACTTCCTGTATATTGTTATTTTCTATTTCACTTATTGCCTTATCAATAGCCATGTATGCTGAATTACTTTTTGGAGACAAAGCAAGATATACAGCTACCTCTGCCAAAATTATGCGTACTTCAGGCATTCCTATATCTTTGGCAGCCTGCATTCCGGCAACTGCCACAGGGAGAGCATTAGCATTTGCCAGTCCTATATCTTCAGAAGCGAGTATTACAAGTCTTCTTGCCAGATATAGCGGATCCTCACCGCCTGAAAGCATTTTCGCCACCCAGTAAACAGCTGCATCAGGGTCACTGCCCCTTATACTTTTTATCATAGCAGAAATAGTATCATATTTATCTTCTACCCGATCATAGGATTTTCTTGTCTGAATTATCTGTCTGACTTCATCCACACTCAGATTTACATCTTCAAGATTACTAAGAAGCTCAAGAAAATTTATTGCCTGTCTTGCATCACCTTCTACAATGTCGGAAATATAATTCAGCACCTCATCACTAAGCTCTATTTCTTCTTTTTCACTTATTCTTTTCAAAATACCAAAAATATCTCCTTTATCAAGTTTCTTAAATTCAAACATAAGACATCTCGATAATAGTGCATTATTTAGATTAAAATAAGGATTTTCAGTAGTGGCGCCTATTAATATAATATTGCCGACTTCTATATCATGAAGCAGGGAATCCTGCTGTAGTTTATTAAATCTGTGAATTTCATCAAAAAATAAAATTGTCTGTTTTCCCTCTATGGAAAACCTTTTCCTGGCTTTTTCGGCTATCTCCTTAATATCATTAACAGAAGCCTTAGTTGCATTCAGATACTCATAATAATAGTTCAGCTGTTCTGCTACTATTTCGGCAAGTGTAGTTTTTCCGGTTCCCGAAGGACCCCAGAATATAGAATTCATAAATCTTGATTTGATTAATATTTTCTTTAGTACACCTTTATCACCTACTATATTTTTCTGCCCTGCGAATTCTTCCAGAGTTTTTGGTCTGTATCTGTATGCCAGAGGTTTTTTATCCTGATTCTGATTTTCAAAAAGATTCATAATTCCTCCATTTATATAAAGAAAATAGATATGCTGATCTTTCCGGCATACCTATTTCTTTTATTAAAATTACCTGATTATTTGGAATAATACAGCTACAACCAGAAAAGCAATTGCTATATATTCTGTCAGCTGCTCAATCGGTTCTTTTGTATTATCGAATATGTTTGAGTTATTTACCATTCCCTGGCTTCTGTCAGGCTGCATTAATATAAGACCTATTAACAAAGCAGCCAGTACAACCAGTACTATTGTCAGTAAAGTTGTCATTTTTCCTCCTATTTTACTATTAGAGATTCACCTGTCATCTCAGCAGGCTTCTCTATTTTTAAGATATCCAGAATAGTAGGCGTCAGATCAGCCAGCTTTCCTTCATTTCTTAGTTTTATATTTTTTAATGTGTCTGATATCAGTATAAATGGCACCGGATTTGCAGTATGGGCAGTATACGGCTCTTTAGTAACAGGATCTACCATCAGGTCGCCGTTACCGTGATCTGCAGTAACCAGAACCATTCCTTCCATTTCCAGTACTTTTGAAGCTATCTTATCCAGACATTCATCTACTGCTTTTACAGCCTTTATCTCTGCTTCTATAATTCCTGTATGACCTACCATGTCAGTATTGGCAAAGTTCAGTATAACAACGTCGGTATCTCCTTTTTGAAGTTCCTCCAGAAGCCTGTCGGTTACTTCATATGCACTCATTTCAGGTTTCAAATCATACGTAGCAACGCTTGGTGAAGGAGTAAGAAGTCTTATTTCTCCCGGATATGTATCTTCCACACCGCCGTTAAAAAAGAAAGTAACATGTGCATATTTTTCAGTCTCGGCAGTTCTTATCTGTTTCATTCCATGTTTTGATAATATTTCACCAAAAGTATTTACTATTGTTTCCGGCGGGAAAGCCACAGGAAGACCGAATTTTTCATCATACTGTGCCATACATACAAAACTTACCTTTGGATATGCTTTTCTTGTAAAACCTGTAAAAGGCTCTTCCATAAATGCTCTTGTAAGCTGTCTTGCTCTGTCCGGTCTGAAATTGCAGAAAATAATGCCGTCTCCGTCCTTTACCAGCGCAACAGGAGTTTCATCCTCTTTTACTATTATTGTTGCTTTTACGAACTCGTCTGTCTCATCTCTGTTATATGCTCCGGTTATTGCCTCATCAGAACTTTTAGCTTTTATTCCGCTTCCCAGAGTCATAAGATCATATGCTTCTTCTGTTCTTTCCCAGTTTGTATCTCTGTCCATTGCATAATATCTTCCTACTACTGAAGCTGTTTTTCCTATTCCTGTTTTTTTCAGTCCGTCTTCCAGATCTTTAAGATAATTCACTCCTGATTTAGGGGGAGTATCTCTTCCGTCCATGATAGCATGAACATAAACTTCATTAAGACCTTTTTCTTTAGCCATTTCCACCACACCTAAAATATGGCTGATATGTGAATGCACCCCTCCGTCAGACATAAGTCCTGTCAAATGAAGCGCCTTTCCGTTCTCTTTTGTTTTTTCCATAATATCCGAAAGAACCTTGTTATCTAATATTGTTCTTTCTCTTATAGCTTTAGTAATCTTTGGAAGAAGCTGGTACACCACTCTTCCTGCACCTATGTTTAAATGTCCTACTTCGGAATTTCCGAACTGTCCTTCCGGCAGTCCAACAAATTCCCCGTCTGCTCTAAGCTGTGTATGCGGATATGACTTCCAGTATCTGTTAAAATTAACCGGTTCTGCCATTCTTATTGCATTTACCTGATCCGGATTCTCATTTATTCCCCATCCGTCTAAAATCATCAGTACTATTGGTTTTTTCATTAATCTATTCCTCTCCGTTTATAACGCTGCCTTTACTATTTCAGAAAAACTTTTTGCTTCTAAGCTTGCTCCTCCTATTAGTCCACCGTCTATATTCTTTTGTGAAATTAATTCTTTTGCATTATCAGGTTTCATTGAACCTCCGTATTGGATAGTTACACCTTCCCCGATTTCTTTTCCGTATAAATCTATTAACAATAATCTTATGAAGTTATGAACAAGTTCAGCCTGCCCAGGCGTAGCTGTTTTTCCTGTTCCTATTGCCCATACAGGCTCATAAGCTATTACCACATTTTTCATTTCTTCCGCGGTTATTCCGTCAAGTCCTCCCTGCACATGATCAGCCACTACATCTTCTGTCTTCCCTGCTTCTCTCTCTTCCAGTTTTTCCCCGACACATAAAATAGGCTTTAAACCATGATTCAGAGCAGCTTTTACTTTTGCATTTATGAATTCGTTATTTTCACCATAATACTCTCTTCTTTCAGAATGTCCCAGTATTACATATTCCACACCTAATTCTTTCAGCATAAGAGGTGATATTTCACCTGTATATGCACCGTTTTCATTTGGATTCATATTTTGTGCAGCGATTTTTACATTTGAACCTTCTACTTCTTTCACAGCATCTGATAAAGCTGTAAATGGTGCTCCTATTACAGTTTCTACCTCATTTATCCCGCCTACAAGACCTTTTAATTCTGATAAAAAGCTTACTGCCTCTTTATTTGTTTTGTTCATCTTCCAGTTTCCTGCTACAATTATCTTTCTCATGGCAAACTTCCCTTCTTCATTTTTTTGTTTTATTCTATCATATTTTACTTCATTTTTCAATTAACACTTCCAAAATCTTACATTCTGTCTTACTAATACTTTTCAAACCCGAAAACAGCAGCAGAGATGTCAGTATTCTGTTATTCATAGTTTTGACTGCTTTCGGCATAACTCTGCCAAAACTCATTTTGAATATTCTTTATTATAAAAACCACAAAGAAAATATATTATATTCATCTATATGAAGATATATATACGTCAGCGCAAAAACAAACTTTATGAATAATGAGTAACATGGTATCAGAAAAATAAGAAATTTTCTTCTTTTATCTTTTCTTTCATTTTCATTAAAATAATA
>JAITVW010000244.1 GCA_031285605.1 Fusobacteriales bacterium
TTTCATGTGAAACATTCATATAAGAACAAATTTTATTATAGAATTCCCGAATATTAGAAATTTTTATATAAAAAGTAAGAGCCCCTCCTGAATTTTGCGAATTTAATTCAGGATATTCCTGCTTTATACTTTCTTCTTTTTGAAACATTACAAAAAGTCCGTCTTTTTCTACCAGTCCCCAGTTGAGCTCCCCGCTTTCAGGTACAGTCTGTACAAGAGAAAAATCAAGAATATTGCAGTAGAATTCAATACTTTTATTTACGTTTTTTACCATTAAATTTGGTGAAAATGATACTATTTTCATATATTTACCTCCTGAAAAAATTTATATATTATAAATTATATCAGAATTAAAATAAAAATAATTGTAAAAAAACGAACTATTTCCAGTTTTTTGGAGAAGAACCTGTATACTTTATAAAATCTTTTATCATATGGGAAGAATCATAATAACCGTTATTTACAGCAATTTCTGAAAGGCTTTTATCTGAGCAGAGAATTTCTTTTTTAGTTTTTATAAATCTTTCTATATTAATAAATTCTTTCATATTGATACCAATCTCTTTTTTAAATTTTATTTCCAGATATCTTTGTGAAATACCTGTAATTTTATGTAATTCATTAACAGAAGGATTTTCGGAATTATATATACTTTGAATAGCGAGAGATACATCTAAATCAATATCATTACTGCGGAAATTCAGGTTTTCAATAAATATTTTTTCAAAAAATGCAATTATATCCTTATATTCTGTCAGTAAAAAAATGTTTCTGAATTTTTGGTGGCAGGAACCGGAGATAACTGAATTTAGATCAATAATATCATTTTTTATATTATTAAATTCAAAGTTCAGAAAACGGTTAAGACCAAGAGGCTTAAACCGTACACCAAAAAGTCTGCTGTTTTTTTCCATAAAATGATTTTTAAAGCCGGTCATCATGCCTGTAATTATAATATCGTTATTATTAACTACACTTTTGGAATTACTTTTTGAGCGAAAACAATTACCAAAATTAAAAATAATATCCATTGAGCAGTCAGGAAAAACCTGTGACTCGCCGTATACAGAAAAGCTTTCCAAAAACCAGTAAGAATCAATTATATGTCTTAAATTTTTTCCCGGGAGAAATTCTTTATAATTCATATTTTTTCCTTCTTTTTAAATATTAACTAAATTAAACAGATTGTGGTATTAGACTGTTCATATGTTTGAATTTTTTTGTAAATAACCGGTTTTTTATTGTTTTATTTTCAAAATTAAAACAAACTGCTTCAAAATAAATATATAAAGCGGTAAAACTATGTATAAACTACCACGCTGATTTTTTATTTTGAAACAGTAAAAATTATTTATTACATGCCGTCCAGCATTAATTTTGCATCTTTGTCCCCATTTGCAGAGGCTTGTTTTAAATATTTTACAGCTGTATCTTTATTACCCTGATCATAATATAAGATTCCAAGGTGATAAAGAGCACCGTTGTTTTTCCCCTTTTCCAGAGCAGTTAAAAGATATTTTTCTGTATTTTGCTTATCGCCAAGCTGTCCGTAAATAAGTCCCAAATCCAGAGCGGCACTGTAATAACCGTTATCCACTGCATTTTTTAGATATTTTACAGCCGTCTCTTTATTACCCTGTTCATAATAGAGCAGTCCGAGATTATTCATAGCTTTTAGCGAAACATTGTTATTTCCTGAAGAAAGTTCTATGGTTTTCAGATAATTTTTTTCAGCCTCGGGCTTATTTTTCCCCATATCATATGAAAGTGCAAGATTATAATAAAGCTCGGGGTTTTCGGAGTTTTGTACAAGGGTTTCGAGATATTTGCAAGCCTGTTCGTAATTTTCCTGAGACTGATAAAGCATAGCAATATTATAAACCGCATTTTTCTCACCGAATGAAAGAGCTTCATTATAATACTGCTCGGCAAGTTTATAATTTTTCTGCTGTTCATAGATATTTCCAAGAAGATTTGCTGTTTTTCCTGTTTTATTTTTGCTGTAAAGCTGCAGGAAGTATTTTTGTGCATCATTATATTTATTCTGTGTCATATATAAAAGCCCGAGATTATATACAGCGTCAGTATCACCGGCTTTTTCCGCGGCTTGTTTGTAGTATTTTTCCGCATTTTGATAATTTCCGGAGATATCATTCAGAAGCCCCAGTTTATAAAGTATTTTGGGGTCATAATTTCTGTTATAGGTCTTTTCATAATATTTCAGCGAATCATTTATTTTGTTTTGCTTTTCATATAAAATAGCCAGATTATACAGAGCATTTATATTATTGTTATTCACATCGGCGGCTTTTTTATAATAATACTCTGCAGAGTCAAAATTGCCCGCATCATCATAAAGAAGCCCCAGATTATATGCCGAATCAATGTCACCTTTATCTGCTGCCATTTTGAAATATTTTACCGCATCGTTTTTTTGTTTTCTGCTGTTATACAGAACTGCCAGATTATACATGGCATCTATATTATTGTCTTTAGCCACAGACTGAAGATAATATCTCTCCGAAAGCTCTTTTTTATTAAGCCTGGAATATATATATCCCAGCTTATAAGCAGCCTTTGAAAGACCTCCGTCATAAGCCGTTTTAAAGTATTTTTCTGCTTCTGTATAATTATTTTTATCCTCATATAAAATTCCCAGATTATACATAGCATCAACATCACTTTTTAATTTCAGCGAAGCTTTGTAGTATTGTTCAGCCTGATCAAGCCGGCCGCTCTTTTGATATTTTAGAGCAGTATTAAACAGCTCTTCCGCTGATTCTTCGGAAAAAGCAGCTGTAAAAAGAAAAGATAAAACTATAAGTATTCTTATAGTAAAAAAATTCGGATATATTTTATTTTTCATAGAAAATCACCACTATTATTCATATAAATTATAAATTTTATTTTTTATTTCTCTGTCTATATCCATAATAACGCCAAGATCCTGAGATTTCAGCGGTTTATGTACATTTAGTTCGTCTTCTATAATTTTGTAGATATCTGTATAATTGATTTTTCTGTTCATAAACAGATCCACGGCAGCTTCATTTGCGGCATTATATACAATAGGATAAGATTCGCCCTGTTTTCCTGCGTCATATGCCAGTTTCAGACCTTTGAAAACTTCAAAATCGGCTTTTTCAAAGGTAATATTATTGAACTTCATAAAATCAAAGTTCCCAAGCAGATTGTTTTCCACTCTTTCAGGATAGGTAAAGGCATAAAGAATAGGAGTTTTCATGTCAGGCTCTCCCATCTGTGCAATAACGGATTTATCCCTGAATTCTACCATAGAATGGATAATACTCTGCGGATGTATTATAACATCAATTTTATCATAATCAACCAAAAAAAGATGATGGGCTTCTATTACTTCCAGTCCTTTATTAACAAGAGTGGAAGAATCAATGGTAATCTTGGCACCCATACTCCAGTTCGGATGTTTTAACGCACGTTCCAAAGTAACATTTTCAAGGAACTTTTTATCGGCACCTCTGAATGGTCCTCCTGAAGCAGTAAGAATAATTCTTTCTATTTCATTATGGCTGCCTGCCTTTAATGACTGGAAAACAGCACTGTGTTCACTGTCTACGGGAATAATTTCCGAGTTGTATTTTTTTAGAAGATCACGTATAAGATAGCCTCCTGCTACCATAGTTTCTTTATTTGCAAGAGCTATTCTTTTTTCTTTTTTTACGGCTTCCACGGTAGCCGGAAGTCCGACGGATCCGCTTACCGCAGTTAACAGAATATCTGTTTCATCAAGCTGTCCTATATTTTTCAATCCTTCACAACCCATAAAAATCTCTATATCCGGAAATTCTATTTTTATATTGTCATATCCTTCCTGTGTTCCCACAGATACATATTTTGGTTTGAACTCTCTGATATTTTCTGCCAGCGCCTTCCAGTTTTTGTCCGCTGAAAGAGCAGTAATATTAAATTTGTCACGATTTTCACGTATTATTGAAAGGGCGTTTTTACCAATGCTTCCGGTAGCCCCCAGTATTGAAATGTTTGTTTGCATGTTTTCCCCTAACTAATAAAATATTTTACGAAATAATAAACTACAGGGAGCACAAACAGAGCACTGTCAAAACGGTCGAGAAAACCGCCGTGTCCCAGAAGTAAAGTCCCGGAATCTTTTATTTCAAATTCCCTTTTTATTTTCGACTCCACCAGATCACCCAGCTCTGCAAAAAAAGCTGTTATTAATGCCAGAAGAAGAGCGTCGGTTTTGGTGAAGGAAATATTGCTGTGTACACTGCATCCGCTGAAAATATGGATATGTTTACAAAAAAATTCAGCAAAAAAAGAAAAAATAACATCAAATTTTAAAGCGACAATAAAAGCTCCCATAAAGCCTCCGATAGCTCCTTCAAAAGATTTTTTCGGGCTTATCTCGGGCGCGAGCCTTCTTTTTATAAATTTTCCGCCAATGGAAATTCCTACCAGATATGCAGCTATATCACAAGTCCAGATAAGAATAAATGTCATGAGGACAAGAGCCCTGCCGTTTGAAAATTCACTTTTTATCAGCAAAATATATGAAAAAAAGTATGAAATATAAATAATACCGAATAAAGTATAAGAAATCTCTGCCATAGCACCATTTATTTTTACTTTTAAAATCTGTCTTGCGGCAATAATCATAAGTGCGAAGACAACAAAACCGCCTATATCAAATCTTGCGATAATATCCCCGCTAAATCCCATAAAATTATAAGAAAATAAAACTTTATCCTTCATATACACAAGAACAGGCAGAAGTAAGGATAAAAACAGCCCTATTCTGCTCGCCACTTCAAATCCTTTAGCTTTCAGCATTTTATAAAACTCATATACAGACATGCCTATAATGACCTCAGTAAAAATCAAAAATGTAAAGTCACCTTTAAGAAAAATCAGAATAAGCAACGGGACAAAAATAACAATAACCAAAGCTCTACTCAGCATTTACTCCTCCAAAACGTCTTTCTCTGTTATTAAACCATTCAATGGCTTTTTCATATTCATTTTTATCAAAATCAGGCCAGTAAGTGTTAGTAATATAAAATTCAGAATATGCGGTTTCCCATAAAAGAAAATTGCTGGTTCTGAATTCCCCGCTGGTTCTGATAACCAATTCAGGATCGGGCATATCAGGCTGATAAAGATAATTTTGAAATTCATCCTCGGTAATGGAAGTTCTGCCTTCTGCCAAAAGCTTGTTAATACCGTCTGTGATTTCTTTTCTGCCGCCGTAATTAAAGGCAATGTTAAAAGTAAGAGTATTACAGCCGGAAAGATAATTTTCAGTCTCTTTTATTTTTTTTAACAGTTTTCTGCTGACGCCTTCTTTTGTACCGGATACTACAAGTCTTATGTCCTGTTCTTTCAATTCATCTTTTTTGTTATCCAGATATTTTGAAAAAAGATTCATAAGTGCAGTAACTTCTGTTTTGGGTCTTTTCCAGTTTTCAGTGGAAAAAGCATAAACAGTAAGATACTTTACACCAAATGAAACACTTTGTCTTAAAACAAACTCCAGAGTATCAGCTCCTCTTTTATGACCTTCTGTTCTGGCAAGTCCGCGTGATTTGGCCCATCTTCCGTTTCCGTCCATAATAATTGCAATATGTCTTGGTATTTTTCTATCCATAAAAAAACCTTTCAAGTCGTTATTTCCTATTTTACCATATATACAGAGTTTTTTCTAATTTAATTTTTAAAAAAATGAAAATAAAAAAAACCGGAGCCGGAAGATGTTTTTTAATAACTACGGTCAGTACAATCTCTTATTTAATCAAAATAAAAAGAGATTCATTAAAAATGAATCCCGTCTTCATAATACATATTTTCTATCAAAGGATTAAATACAATAGTAACTATTTTATCAGTTATTTTTTTCCATCTTTCGGTAAACAGGGCGGCAATCTTGTCTCTGGCCTCAGAATCTCTGTCAAACCATAAAACCTCAATAAAAACAAGACCGTCATCTTCTTTGCCGTCAAAAAAGAAAGTAGTTTCCACATATTCAAATGTAAACCAGTCAGCAGGACATTCCGCAATAATTCCTAATTCATCTGCAAGACCGGCAGTAAAATCTCTGACTTTTTCTTTATCTGCTCCTCTAACTCTTATGTGTGGCATGTTTTTTACTCCTTTTGTTTTTATTTGAATTTTATCATGCCGCCGTGTTTAAATCAATAGATAAAAAGTATTATTTTATGCACGAAATTTGGATTTTTTGGGTAAAATACCATATATCCGAAATGTGGAAAGTGCTGAATACAAGATATAGTGTTTTTGAGAAGAAAAAAATTAAATAAAAATATTTTTATAAAAACTTATTGACAAAAAGCAACAATTTTGATAAGATATTTTTGAGAATAAAATATTTTATTTTAACTGTTTTAGAGTAAACAACAGATTGTTTGACAAAAGGCAATAACTATATTTTAAAAAGCGGGGATGATAATGATAAAAACTAAAATGAGATGTAAAGTCTGCGGAAAATTGTACATGGAAATTGAAGTGGAAGGAAAAGCAATATGTAATTTTAAATGTAAAAAATGTAAAACACAGAATGTACAGGTAATTGAAGAAAATCCAACTGAATAAAGCCAGCGTCCCAAGCGGATCTTTTGTATAGAAATATACACAGGATCCGCTTTTTATTTAAATTTAAAACAAAAATTAAAAACAGAAAGGAAAGGTAAATGAAAAAGCAATATAAGGAATATAAAGTAATTGATAAAGACTTGTCTGAATTTTTACTCTATGATGAAAAAATATCTTACAGTTTTGACGAGATAGAGATAGAAGTTATTGAAGATATGTGGGATTTGAAAGTCAGTGATTTGAAAAAAATTATGTGTGAAAAAATAGAGGAAGGGAACTTTGTTGATTTTATCGAAAAGTTATGCAGAAACAGACTTATGAATATTGTTCCCATGCTTGTACTGGATAAGAGAGAGTTTTTTGTTTATGATTTATTTTATAAAAAGAAAGAAACTCAAAGTGAAATAGGAAAAAAACTGGGAATAACACGACAATCCGTAAATAAAACAGTAAAAAAAATAAATACCAAGTTTGAGAATGCAAGCGGAAATATAACAGAACATTATTATAAACAGGGGAGTATGTAAAGAAGTAAAGTTTTTGGCTGACAAAATTCTATATTACAGACAGAAAGAAAATTTTGTTTGGAAAACAAACAGCACATACTAAAAAAACATTAAGGAGGAAAAATGGGAATAATAAAAGACAGTATTAACAAAGGATTTACAGTAGGTGATGTAACAACAGCCGATTACGGCAGTGAAGCTAAAATAAAAGTAAAAGAATATTATGAGCTGGATAAGCTTGAAAGAAAGAAAATGTTGGAATTAGCCGAAAATGTGGATACAGAAATTTCTAAGAGGGATATAAAAATAGGGATATTGGAAGAAAAAATCAAAAATATAAGCGGGAATAACGGAAATTCATCGGAAAACAGCATGAAAACTTATTATTCACCAAAAGAAAACAGTTATTATTTGTTATACAAGAAAATAATTACAAAAGAAGAAATTGTTGAAAAGTGTAAATTAACATTGGATAAATATAACAGCATGACCACTAATGAAAAAAGTAATTTTAATTTTACTTTAGGAGATCAATTTGGATATGAACTGCCTGTGACATTAGAAAAAACAGAAGAATTTATAAATGGAAAACCAACAGGAATCGCAAAAAAAAATTTAATGTTTATATGTAAGCAGTTTGCAGAGTGTATAGATTTAAACACAGAATTAAATTTAGAGTTTTATGAAACAAACTTTAATGCTGAATATATAGGTGAAAGGCAGTCATATTATAAATTATTTCTTCCAAAGCTGAAAATTTATATAAGTACAAGCGGTGAACTTATATTCTCGGAAAATGAAGCATTCGGAATATGGAAAAGTACAAGTCACAATGGAAGAGTAATTTATGAAGGATCTTCGGGATGTCCTGTTATTATTGGATATACTGCACTTGAAAATGGGGATTATGAAATAAGAATATGCCTTAATGCATATTATAAAAATCATTATTTGTTGAAAACAAATGTTGAAGCAGAAAAAATAACATCATTACCAGATATGCGTAAAAATCTTAAGCTGCAAACAGAAACCATTTACACATCAATATTTTATAATTCAGTATGGGGGTATACTCCGATAAATATGAAACGTTATTTAAGCGGAATACCGCTTGAAAAAATACAGCTTGTCAGTATAGAGAATACTGTTGGAACACAGGTAAAAGAAGTGAATATAAACTTTCATTTAAAAGAAGATATGACAATAACAGCAAGTACTTTTTCAGAGAGCAAATTTGAGATATTTAAAAATCTAGGTTGTTCACATATAAACGAAAAATTAAATATAGAATTAATAGGACCAGGAATAGGACAAGGAAGCAGTAATGAAATTGTGAAAGCAGAATTAACTCGTTCAAACTTATCAATAATAGTACCAAGAGGAGAAAGTCTAACATTAAAAAAAGGTACTACATATAAATACAGAGGATCATATGTTGCTTTTGGAATATAAAAGAGAAATCAAAAATCAGAACCATGCAATGAAAAAGAAATGGATATTTATGCTGAAAATAGAAAATTATCAGGAAAACAGGGATATAAATTTTGATGTAAACAAAAAAGCTGTCGCATTACTATATATTGAGGAAAGAAAAAATCAAATTTTTTGTAAAATTTCATAAGTGTAAACTTTCAGGTTAACTAATTGCTATAAGGTGAGGAAGTCTTCAAAAGATATACGGCCGTATATTAAATCTATTTATATAAATAGTATCAGATGTAAAAAAATAATAAAATTGAGATTTTTTCAAATAAAAATTATCAGTAAATAAACCAAAAAAGGAATTTTAAATTTATGATATTAGAATTATTTAAGGAAAAAATAGAAAAAGCAGATTCCAGAATTCCGTGTATAATTGGTTTTTTAAAAAATTATGAGTATTCTGTTTCAGATTTTGGAATATTTTTTGTGGAGCCGGACACTTTAAAGAGTCAGACAACAAATATAAAACACGGGAAAACCCATGAGAGAACCATAAAACTGTATTATCTGGCACCGATAGATGTTTCGTGGGCACCGGAATTTGATATAAAATATCAGACTGCGTTTTTGGAAAATCTGATGAAACAACTGGCAAAAGATGAGGATATATTAAAAGAAATAAGAAATTTTGATTATGTATATGCTTTAAAACCAAGAGAAACCGGTGGAAATACATATATGAAAGAAATAATATTTGAAATACTAATAACACTAAAGGAGAGATAAAAATATGAATATTGAAGTATTAGTAGCATTACAAACAGGAAAAGGAACGGAAAAAACAGATACAATGGCAAAGTTATCAGCAACAGATTACGGAGTGTTACCGTCGGTAGATAAAAAGGTATCAGAAGCATTAGGCTCGGGAAGATGGGTAAGAGACGGCTTTGTATCAAAGATATCGGTAGCCGGAGATGTTCCTGTGGAATTAACAATGGATCAGCTGGAAATACTGCTTGCAGGAGCAGGATTTGAAGGAAAAACAGTAGGAACAGATTATGTAATGACTTCAGGGGCAAGTATAGATAAATATCTGACAATAGGAGTAAATGACCTGGACAGTAATATGTTTGAATATTCAAAGGATTGTCAGATATCAAGCCTTGCGGTAAATGTGCAATTAGAAGCCTTTATAAAAGGAACGGCGAATATAAT
>JAITVW010000261.1 GCA_031285605.1 Fusobacteriales bacterium
AGTTGATGTATTGACTGCTATAAACATATTTGGAACAATAGTAGTATTAGTATTTTCAGTATATAATTTGAATAATAAATATGATGAAAGAGCATTAAGAATGAGAAAGTGTTATATTAAGCTTAGTAGTCTTGAAAATAGTATTAATAAAGATAATTATGCTAGAAAATGTGAGGATTATCAAAAAATTCTTAATAATTTTGAAAATCATCATATGTTGGATTATTTAGAAGTGTTATATAATGAGAACATAAAATTTTCTTTAAGAGAACTTTGTTTGTATGGTTATTTTAAGGTAATAGAAATGATAAAATATTTTATGTTGTTAATGCCTTTTATTGTGACCATAATAATAGTAATAATTTTATGATATTATAAAAATTACTTTTATATATGATTTTATTAAAAATAGATATACAAAACATATTGATTTTTCAAAAAAAATCTGATATACTTTTTATATAATAAAAAAAGAAAGAGTGGTGAGTGCAATGATTAAATTTATAAGAAGGATAAGGGAAAGAAATTTTAAAATTAAATACCCTTGTCATGACTAATTTAATCATTGTATGTATAGTATAGATAATAATGTTAGTCAATGGCTTTCAAGCTGTTGACTTTTATTATAAATACCAGATGAAGTAAGTATATACGGAATCTTATGATGAATTGTCATAAGGTTTCTTTTTTTATAAAAAGAAATATAAAATCAGGAGGAAATAAAATGATAAAAGTAGGACTGGTAGGAGCTACAGGATATGCGGGACAGCAGCTTTTGTGGATTCTGAACATGCATAAGGAAACAGAAATAAAATTTATATCTTCAAATAGCTATGAAGGAAAAGAAATTTCTGAAGTATACGGGAATTATAAAAAATATTTCGGGAAAAAGCTGATATCACAGGAAGAGGCAGGGACAAAATTAGATGAAACAGATGTTTTGTTTATGGCTCTTCCGCACGGAATGTCTGAAAAGCTTGCAGGGCAGGCTTTGAAATCAGGTGTAAAGGTAATAGATCTCGGGGCGGATTTTCGTCTTGATGATTCTGAAACATATGAGAAATGGTACAAAGTAAAGCACGAACATCCTGAGATAAATAAACAGGCGGTTTACGGACTTCCTGAGCTTTACAGGGAAAAGATAAAGGAAAGCAGTATAATAGCAGCACCGGGATGTTATCCTACATCGGCAATACTTGCAGCAGCACCTTTATTAAAGAAAAATCTGGTAAAAACCGAAAATATAATTATTGATTCCAAGTCAGGAGTTTCAGGAGCAGGCAGAGGTCTGAAAACAGAATCGCTTTTTACAGAGGTAAATGAAAATTTTAAGGCATATAATCTGTTTATGCACAGACATACTCCCGAAATAGAACAGGAGCTGGGAAAAGCAGCAGGGAAAGAAGCAGGAGTGATATTTACACCTCATCTGCTTCCAATAAACAGAGGAATACTCTCTACACTGTATCTGGATATGACAGAAGAGATAACTGAGGAGGAAATTTATAAAATATATAAGGAGTTTTATAAAGATGATTATTTTGTGAGAATAAGCGAAGAGCTTCCTGAGATAAAAAATATAAAAAATACAAATGTCTGTGAGATCGGAATAAGAGCAGATATAAAGAAAAAGAAAATCATAGTGGTGTCTGTAATAGATAATCTTATAAAAGGTGCTGGAGGACAGGCTGTACAGGCTATGAATATAATGTTCGGACTTCCTGAAACAGAAGGACTTGATTATCTGTCTATGTATGTGTAAAAAATCCGGCGTGTATGTATTAACAAAAGTACAAATACTGCAGGCAGAAAGCTTCATAAAAATACAGAATTTGAGAAAACAGGGTATTTTCAAGAGGCGGCAAATAAATTTGGAAAGTTTATAGATGTAGAATTTTGGTCTTTGATATCAAAGCCGGCAAAAGTAAATTAGAGAATATTATATAAATTTAGGAGGATTAGGAATGGATGTAATTAAGAACGGAACGATTACGGATGTAAAGGGCTTCAAAGCTGCAGGAATAACTGCCGGTTTGAAAAAAAGCGGGAAAAAAGATTTGGCACTGATCTACAGTGAATATAAAGCAGTATCTGCTGTCGTATTTACCAAAAATCTGGTAAAAGCAGCTCCGATACTGGTGGATATGGAAAATATAAAATCGGAAAATACTCAGGCAATTATAGTAAACAGCGGAAATGCCAATGCATGTACAGGGGAAGACGGGTATAAAAATGCAAAGAAAATGACAGAAATAATAGCGGAAAAGCTGAACCTGCATCCGACAGAAGTTTTGGTAGAGTCTACCGGAATTATAGGTGTTCAGATGGATATGGAAAAAATAGCTTCCGGTCTTGAAAAAATAGTATCGGAGCTTAGTGAAGAAGGAGGACATAATGCAGGAGAGGCAATAATGACTACAGATACATTTTCTAAGAATTTAGCCGTAAAGATAGAAATCGGCGGGAAAACTGTAACAATAGCCGGAATAGCTAAGGGTTCGGGAATGATACACCCTGATATGGCAACAATGCTTGCATTTCTTGTAACAGATGTGAGTATTGACAAAAAACTGCTTCAGAAAGTATTTTCAAAAAGTACTGATGATTCATATAACATGGTTTCTGTGGATGGGGATACCAGTACTAACGATATGGCGGGAATACTGGCAAACGGTGCAGCCGGCAATACAAAGATAACTGATGAAAACAGTGAAGAATTTAAGATTTTTGAAGAGGCTCTGAATTTTGTCAATAAAGAGCTTGCGAAGTCCATAGCAAAAGATGGTGAGGGAGCTACAAAGCTCATAGAAGTAACAACAAAAAATGCCGGAACAATGGAAGATGCAAAAAAAGTATCAAAATCTGTTATTACTTCAAGTCTTTTTAAAGCAGCAGTATTCGGCTCAGATGCGAATTGGGGAAGAATATTATGTGCTGTGGGATATTCAGGTGCGGAGCTGATTGTGGATAAAATTGAGATATTTATAAAAGGTGAGGATAAAATAATTCAGGTGGCAAAAAACGGAATGGGTATAAACTTTGACGAAGAAGAAGTGGAAAAAATACTAAAAGAAGAGAAAGTAGGGATTATTGTTAATCTGAATGACGGGAATTATGATGCGACAGCCTGGGGCTGCGACCTGACTTATGATTATGTAAAGATAAATGCAGATTACAGAACATAAAAGATATAAGATAAAAAAGTATTTTACGGTATTAAAACCAGTTCCTGTTTATCAGCAAATATAAACAGGTCACTACAATAAACTAAAAAAGGAGAAAAAATGTTAAACAATCATGAGAAAGCAGATACACTTGTAGAAGCTCTGCCGTTTATACGGAAATATTACGGTAAAACTGTGGTAATAAAATACGGTGGAAGTGCAATGGCAGATGAGGAAATAAGAGAGGAATTTATAAAAGACGTTGTACTTATGAAGTATGTAGGGATAAATCCTGTTATTATCCACGGCGGAGGACCTGAAATAAATCTTATGTTGAAAAAACTGGGGAAAGAAACAGAGTTTGTGGAAGGGAACAGAGTAAGTGACAGTGAAACAGTAGAAGTCGCAGAGATGATACTTTCGGCAAAGCTGAATAAGGGTATAGTGGCAGATATTAATAAGCACGGCGGGAAAGCCGCAGGCTTAAGCGGAAAAGACGGAAATCTTATACTTGCCAAGAAAAAATATATAGAAAAAGATAACCAGAAACTGGATATAGGCTTTGTCGGCGAGGTAGTAAAAATAAATCCTGAGATAATAGAGATACTTGCAGAAAAAGATTATATTCCTGTGATATCATCAATAGGACAGGATCTTGAAGGAAATACCTATAATATAAATGCAGACTATGTAGCAGGCGAGATAGCAGGAGTACTTAATGCATTCAGACTATTGTTTCTTACAGATGTGGACGGAATAATGACGGATCATAATAACAAGGCAACCCTGATTCCCGAAATAAGCAGTTCGGAAGTGACGAAGCTCATAGATGACGGGATTATAACAGGTGGAATGCTTCCTAAGGTAAATACATGTCTGAATGCTGTCAATAAGGGTGTAAAAAATGTTATAATACTAAATGGAAAAGTAAAGCATTCGATACTTCTAGAGCTGTTTACCTATGAAGGATTCGGTACTATGATAAAAAGCGGCTGATATTTTGAATATTTACAAATATGGATTATCATATTCAATGTAACGGTGAAAAAATATTAATAAATTATAAGGAGGAAATATGTTATTAAATGTATATAACAGGTTTAACGTAAACTTTGTAAAAGGAAAAGGTGTATATCTCTATGATGATCAGGGAAATGAATATCTGGACTTTGTATCGGGAATAGCTGTAAACTGCCTTGGTCATGCGCATCCTGTCATAGCAAATGCATTGAAAAAACAGGGAGAAACACTTATTCATATATCAAATCTGTATTACAGCGATACTCAGACAAAGCTGGTAGATAAGTTAACAGGTTTGAGCGGACATGAAAGGGTATTTTTCAGCAACAGCGGAACAGAAGCTGTAGAGCTGGCAATAAAAATAGCAAGAAAATACGGAAATAATATAGATAAAAATAAAACAGAAATAATATATATGAAAGATTCATTTCACGGGAGAAGTACAGGCTCACTTGCGATTACAGGCCAGAAAAAATATCAGGAGCCTTTTGAGCCGCTTATGCCTAATGTGACAGAATGCCTATTCAATGATGTGGAAGACCTGAAATCAAAGATAAATCAGAATACATGTGCAGTAATACTGGAGCCTGTTCAGGGAGAAAGCGGAATACAAACAGCAAGTACTGAATTTTTGAAAGCTCTGAAAGAACTTTGCAGTGAAAATAATGCACTTTTGATATTTGACGAAATACAGTGCGGAATGGGAAGAATGGGAACATTATTTGCATATGAACAGCTGGGTGTAGTACCTGATATAGTGACTATAGCAAAGGCGCTCGGAGGCGGAGTTCCTATAGGTGCATGTCTGACTAAGGGGAAAGCTAACGATGTAATGGTTCCCGGAGATCACGGTTCTACATACGGAGGAAATCCTCTGGTATGTACAGTTGCATATGATGTTCTGACAGAGCTTGTGGATAACAGGGTTATCGCGGGAGTAAAAGCAAAAGGGGAATATGCTGTAGAAAAGCTGAATAAATTAAAAGAAAAATATAAGCTGATAGAGGAAATAAGAGGAACAGGTCTTTTGATAGGGATAAAACTGGATGAAAGCGTGACAGCAAGAGATTTTGCAAATACTGCATTTGAAAACAAATTTCTTCTTGTGCCTGCCGGAAATAATGTTTTGAGATATTTTCCGCCGTTAAATGTAACTTTGGAAGAGATAGACAAATCTATTGAAAAAATGGAAGAAATATTGAATATATTTGAAAAATAAAATTTTGAGAAAAGAAGTGGTGAACTTATGCTGAAAAAAAAATCATTTTTAAAACTGTTGGATTTTACAAGAGAGGAACTGGAGTATCTTTTAAATATGTCAAAAAAACTAAAAGAAGATAAGAAGAATAACACAGAAATGAAAAAACTGAGCGGAAAAAATATAGCGCTGATATTTGAAAAGACATCCACAAGAACAAGATGTGCATTTGAAGTAGCGGCTTTTGATCAGGGAGCAAATGTAACTTATATAGGACCTTCTACATCACAGACAGGGGATAAAGAATCTATAGAGGATACTGCAAGAGTGCTGGGCAGATTTTATGACGGTCTGGAATACAGAGGCTATGGACAGAAAATAGTCGAGACACTGGCCGAATATGCAGGTGTACCTGTATGGAACGGCTTGACTACAGAATCGCATCCTACACAAGTACTGGCTGATTTTATGACTATACTTGAGCATAAAGGGAATCTTACAGGAATAAAATTCGCATTTATGGGAGATGGAAGAAATAATGTGGCAAATTCTCTGATGATAGGAGCGGCAAAATTTGGAATGGATTTTAGAATTGCAGCACCAAAAGAGCTTTTTCCAAATGAAGAGCTGGTAAAAAAAGCCAAGGAGCTGGCTGCCGAATCCGGAGGAAAAATAACACTTACGGAGAATCCTGCCGAAGGTGTGGATGACTGTGATGTTATATATACTGATGTATGGGTATCAATGGGTGAAGATGAGGGTATATGGAAAGATAGAATCAAGCAGTTAAAGCCGTATCAGGTAAACAGTACTCTTGTGAAAAATGCAAAGTCTGATTATTTATTTATGCACTGTCTTCCGGCTTTTCACGATCTGAAAACAAAAACAGGTGAAAAGATGCATGAAAAATTTGGAATTACAGAAATGGAAGTTACCGATGAGGTTTTTGAAAGTAAAAATTCTGTTGTTTTTGATGAGGCGGAAAATAGAATGCATACTATAAAAGCTGTTATGGTAGCAACTCTTGGAGAAATAAATATCTAATAACATTGTAAATAATAATATACAGGATATTGCATTGTTTTTATCAAGAGACTGTCACTTCTGACAGCCTCTTGATATTTGTGTTCACTGAAAATTCACAAACGGTAACAGAATATTTTATATATAGAGCTGACAGAAATAAATCCGGGAAAATGTAAGGTAAGAAATAAAAAAAATCAATTAATATAATATTTTAAATTGAGCGGCAAAAATATAACCACTGTTAAAATCATAAAAATACAGTGGTTTTTTTATTTGAAAAAAATTCTTGACATATGAATAAAAAGATGTTATTCTAAATATAAGTTTAAAAAACTAATTTATGTTTAGGTGATAAAGATGACAGAAAGAGAAAGGGAGATATTATATCTCATAAGGGAAAATCCTATGATATCTCAGGAAGAGATAGCAAAAAAGATAGGAATAACGAGGACTTCGATAGCTGTACATATAAGTAATATAATGAAAAAAGGAATTATACTCGGAAAAGGGTATATAATTAATGAAAACCCTTATATTATGATTATCGGCGGAACCAATGTAGACATACAGGGATTTTCAAAAAGCGAACTTAGAGCACATGATTCCAATCCGGGATATGTGGGAATTTCATTCGGAGGTGTCGGGAAAAATATAGCAGAAAATATATCCAGACTTGACATCAACACTAAATTTATAACAGTATTCGGTAACGATCTTTACGGAGAGAAAATAAAAGACCATTTGAATAAACTGGATATAGACGTAAGTGATTCACTGGTTCTGGAAAATGAAGAAACATCTGTTTATCTTTCAATTCTGGATTCAAACGGTGAAATGAATGTAGCCATATCATCAATGGAAATATTTAAAAAGCTGAAGCCTGAATATCTGAAAGCCAGAAACAAGAAAATAGAAGGTGCGGAAATAATAATAGTAGACACGAATCTGGAAAAAGAAACCATTAATTACATAATGAGGTATAATACAAAAACAAAAATAATGCTTGACACAGTATCTACAAAGAAATCGGAAAAGGTAAAAGACATAATAGGAAAATTTCATACAATAAAGCCTAATAAAATAGAGGCAGAACTTCTTTCGGGAATAAAGATAAATTCCGACTCCGACCTTGACAGGGCAGGGAAATTTTTCCTTGAAGCAGGTATAAAAAATATCTTTATTACTCTCGGGAGTGACGGGGTATATTACATAAACGACAAGAAAAAAGGAATAATAAAGAATCCTAAAGTAACACCCGTAAACGTAACAGGCGGAGGGGATGCCTTCGTAGCGGGAATAGCACATGCGGAATTTATGGGAAAAGAAATAGATGAGGCTGCAAAATTCGGAATAGGAGCAAGTATACTCACTATTCTTGATGAAAATACAATAAGTGATAAAATATCAGTAGAAAACATAGAGAATAAAATTAAGGAGATGAAATTATGAAAAACTTTATGAAGTATCTTGAAGTAAGCAAAGAGGTAAAAGAAGCACTGGAAAACAACAAACCTGTGGTAGCACTGGAATCAACAATTATATCACACGGAATGCCTTTTCCACAGAATTATGAAACAGCATTAAAAGTAGAAAAAGTAATAAGAGAAGCAGGAGCAATACCGGCTACCATTGCAATATTGGACGGGAAATTAAAAGTGGGATTATCTCCTGAAGAGATAGAGTTTTTAGGAAAAGAAGGAAGCAAAATAATAAAAGTAAGCAGAAGAGATCTTCCTTACATCGTGGCAAATAAATTAAACGGTGCAACAACTGTGGCAACTACAATGATAGTCTCAGAAATGGCAGGAATAAAAGTATTCGCTACAGGAGGAATAGGAGGAGTACACAGAGGTGCAGAAACAACTATGGATATTTCCGCTGACCTTGAAGAACTGTCGAATACAAATGTAGCAGTAATATGTGCAGGTGCAAAATCTATTCTTGACCTTGGTCTGACTTTGGAATATCTTGAAACTCACGGAGTCCCTGTATTAGGATACCAGACTAAAAAACTTCCGGCATTTTTCACTAGAGAGAGCGAATTTGATCTTGACTATAAAATAGATACTCCAAAAGAACTGGCAGATATAATAACAGCAAAATGGGAAATGGGATTAAACGGGGGAGTAGTAATAGCAAATCCGATTCCTGCGGAATATTCTATGGATTATGATGAAATAAGCAAGTCAATAGAAGAAGCCGTAAAAGAAGCAGAAGCAAACGGAATAAAAGGAAAAGAAAGCACACCTTTCCTTCTTGCTAAAATAAAAGAAATTACCAAAGGAAAAAGCCTTGAGGCAAATATCCAGCTGGTTTATAATAATGCAAAGCTTGCATCTGAAATAGCAGGAAACATGAAATAATAAAATATTACAGAGCAGATATATTAAAATAAATATATTTGCTCTTTTTTATATGATAATAACAACTGCTGCAAGAAAACATACAGAAACTGAAAATATAAAGGTTGTATACTATAAAGTGTGGCGAAAAAAAGTAAAAAAAAATTGCATAAGAAGAAATTCAATAGTATTATGTTTTTGTGGAAACTAATATGAAAAGAATTTTACTTATGAAAAGTAAATATATAGGATTTTGATTAAATATAA
>JAITVW010000029.1 GCA_031285605.1 Fusobacteriales bacterium
CTATAAGAAAAAGTCTGAAAAATCCTGATACAGACGGTCCTGAAATAGTCTATTCAATAGCTATGGATGTAGGAAACGAAGCTGATAAAGCAGATCTTATAAAAAGAAATCTTTTATACGGCGCAGTAATATATTCCAAGGGAAAACTGGGAGAGGAACCGGTAAGAAGTCAGGGGCATATACACAGTGTATCAGCATCATGCGGGATGTCAACTCCGGAAGTTTATGAAATATGGCAGGGAAAGGCAGTTATCTATATGCAGGAAACCGCAGATGACAGTCCGGGAAGGTGCTTTGCAGTGGAAGCAACAGAAGGAGATGTGGTAATAGTTCCGCCGTTTTGGGCTCACTATACAGTAAATGCAAATCCGGAAGAAAATATGGTATTTGGTGCATGGTGTGTAAGAGATTACGGATTTGACTATGATAAAGTCAGGGAGCATAAGGGACTTGCATTTTTTCCAATATTGGACTACAATAACAAAATAAACTGGATAAAAAATGAATTATATAAGAATCAGGAACTGGAAATAAAAAAACCTCGTCTTTACAATGAATTTAGCATAGAAAAAGGTATTTCCATTTATGAGCAGTATTTGAAAGACAGGGGGAAATTCATGTTTGTAGCAGATCCGATGCTGAAACTAAAAGAATGGAAAAATTTCATTCCTTAACTGATTTTATAGGGAGAATGCACTTATGAGAAAAGAAGTTGATAAAAATTCTGATGAAAAACTTTATAAACAAGTAGAAAATATATTGCTTGAGCTTATAAATGAGGAACCTTACAGTAAGGGTTTTTACCTGCCGAACGAACTTGAGCTGATGAAAAGGCTGAATGTAAGCAGACATACAGTAAGAAAGGCTATGGACAGTCTTGTTTTACGCAGACTTATTATACGTGAAAAAGGCAGAGGGACAAAGGTTAATCTTGACAGAAAGAAAGTAAAAACGACTTTGAACTCATGGCATAGTTTTACAGATGAAATGTTTTTCCAAGGGTCTGAACTAAAACATATAAATAAAAAAATAGTAATGGAAGATTTTCCTGATGAGATAAAGGATATTTTTGGTCTTGACAGGAATAGAGAATACAAAGGTCCTGTACTATACAGGGAAAGCGGTTTGAACAACAGCATAGATATATATTTTCAGAGTTATTTTAATCCTGAAATAAATCTGGATAAAGATGATGATTTTATAAACGGTAATTTTACAAAGCTTTATGATTATCTGGAAAAGAATTACGGCATTTTTACAGTGGTATCTGATGAAGAAGTAACAGCAGCGATGCCTGCGGAGGGGTTAAAAGAGATACTTGATATTAATGATAAAATTCCGGTATTATGCAGAAAAAGACTTGTTTATGACAAATTTGGGCAGAAAATAGAATATAATACAGGGTATTACAGAGCTGACAGATTTGTGTATAACATAAGTCTGAAGCGGGAAGTATAGATATGAAAAAAGCTGTATCAAAGTATTTTTGATGCAGTTTTTTAAATACGGCAGTTTTAGTTTTATCCGGAGGAAAGCGGCTAAAAAGATAAAAAAAGTAATAATCATAAATGGTACAATGGGAGTGTGGAAGGGTACAGTAAGTGAGCTGTTTTTAAAAGAAATGTAAAACAGTATATATCTTGACGGTGACTGAGTGAAATATTGAAATGGTTCTGAAAAATATTATATTTCTGCAGAATAAATCCGCAGTAAAAAGAATGTTTTATAACAGTTTCAAAAGTGCAGGAGAGTTATTATATGAGTGATTCGGTTAACATAAATAAAATAAATTTTATTTTTTTGTAAATTCATAGTATAATATCATAATGAAATATAAAAATACTAAAGCAAATCAGATGGTACATAAAATAAAAAACCATAGAAGGAGAAAAGTATGACTGAAAATAAAGAATTTCAACAAAAAATTAGTGAATTAATGGGGAAATCGGAATTTTTACATTATTTCCACAATACAATAGAAATAAATTATGCTGTATTTTTTATATTATTCAGTGTAGTATGGTCAATGGAAAAAAATGAAGGAAATGAGGAAGAAAATCTAAAACTTTCTTATCCTGTAAACGGGAAAAGCTTTGGAACTGAATTTGAAATAACGGCATTCAGAATAGTAACAAATGAAAGCGGTTATGGGAATGTTATTTTTACGGATAATAACGGACATGAAGTATCTATGGAATTATTAAGTGCACTATACTTAATGGAAGCTTCATTCAGTTCGCTGGCTAAGTATAGTGATGAAAAGCTGGACTTCCTGTTAAAAAATATTGAAGGAAATGTAGATAGATTTTTGAACGAACGCAGCCAGCATGAACACAAGCACGAACATGGAGAAGGATGCGGATGCAGTCATGACCACGATCATGACCATGAAAACTGTGATTGTAAAGAAGAGGGGCATGAGTGCGGATGCGGTCATAATCACGGTTAATCAGAGAAACGGGGAAAAAATGGAATTAGTGGAAGCAAACGGGATTGAAGATTTTAAGTTTCTTTATGAACTTGAAACCGATCCTGAAATTATTGATTATTATCATCCAAATTTCAATGAAAACGGAAAAATGGAGTTTTTAAGTTATGATAAAACAATGAAAGAATATGAAAATCAAAGTGTAAAAAAAATATATATTGTAAAACATAATAGTGAAAGAATAGGAACTTTTTCTGTAATCAGGGATTTTGAATATCTGGTTAAAAAATGGGAAAGTACTGCATGGATATCTTTAGCCTTTATAAAAAAATATCACGGTAATCAGGTAGTAAAAGATTCTTATTTTTTATTTGAAGAAAAACTGAAAGATGACGGCTATAAGAAAATTGAGCTCGGAGTATTTGAATTTAACATAAGAGCCAGAAGATTTTATGAAAAAATCGGCTATAATCAGATAGCATGTCTGAAAGATTTTACATATTATAATGGAAAATGGTGGGCAGATTACAGATATGAAAAAAACATATAGAATAAAAGATACATTTTAACAGACAATCAAAAAGGAACCAGTGTAGCATCCGTTTGCAATTAGTCAGACGGTACTGCCTGTTTTATCATCAAAAGCGTTATTATTAGTCGGCGTAGGTATAATACATCTACGTCGATTGCCTTAGAGTGATAAAATCCGGCACTGTTTAACTAAAGGTAAACGGAATGCCGCGCAAAAATATCAGTGGGGTAAAAACATATGTCAAGAATAATTATTTTTTATTCCCGTACGGGAAATACAAAAATCATAGCAGAAGAGTATGCGGGAGAAAATAAAACAGCTATTTATGGAATAAAGGATTTGGTAAACAGGAGAGGTTTTTTCGGGGTTGTTAAATCTGCATTTCAGGCTGTATTAAAAACACCGACACCTATAGATGAACTATCAATAGATATTTCTGCTTACAGCAGAGTAATATTATGCACGCCTGTCTGGTTCGGGGGGATACCGTCACCGGTAAGGACATTTATAAAAAAATACGGGCAGTTAGTAAATAAAGTAGAGTATATAGTTACACATAAAAATGAGAGAAAAAACTACAGAAAAATTATGAGAGAAATGGATAAGCTGATGGGGAAAGTTCATGTCAGAGAAGCCCGTGTATTAATAACAGGAAAACAAAAAAATTAAAAACAGTAATTAAAATGGCTGTGCCGAATCGGGTGCAGCCATTTACTGCAGCTTGAATATAAAATAATTATTGATATTATAAATCTCTAAAAAAAAGTATATTGACAATTTTCAAATAAGATTTAAAATAAAGAGACTAAGAATGATCAATAAAAAAAGAAATGAGGAGACATAATGCCGAAATTTAAGATTTATAAAAAAATTTGTTTAATGCTGCCGGAAAGTGAAGAGGCATATCCTTTCGGACCGGAAAATTGTGTTATAAAAGTAAATGATAAAATGTTTGCCATTTTAGATGAAGTTGAGATATCTCTGAAATGTAATCCTGATCTGGCTCTTGATTACCGTGAAATGTATGAGGGAGTGAAGCCGGGCTATCATTTAAATAAAAAACACTGGAATACTGTAGTTTTGGAATCAGATGTAAAAAGAAAGGCTGTAGTGGAGATGATAATACATTCTTACAAATGTGTAGTCGGAAAAATGCCAAAGGCTGTAAGAGAAATGCTTCTGACTAAGCTTGCAGATCAGATGGAATTTTTGAAATAATAAACAACTTTATTTTTTAAATAAAATGTGGTACATTAAAAAAAAGAACCTGTAAATACTGTAATAAAAATATAAACCTTAATAACTGCGGAAGGGGAAAAATGAAAAAATATCTGGCTATTTCAAAAGATATTCGGGAAAAAATATTTAATAAAACATATAAACAGGGAATGAAACTTCCTTACGAATACGAATTGTGCGAAGAATACAGGTGTAATAAGCAGACTATGAAGAAGGCTCTGGAAATACTTGTAAGTGAAGGACTGATTATCAGAAGAAGAGGAGCAGGAACTTTTGTAAAAAATACAATAAACACAGAGAGAACTCCGGAACTGACTTATGGACACTATATAAAGGGGTTTACCAAACATTTTACATCCTTGGGCGAAGTAGAGACAAAAGTACTCCGGTTTAATGTTATTCCTTCTGATCTGGAAACTGCGGATAAACTGAAGATAAAAAAAGGAGATTTTGTATACTGTATAGAGCGTGTACGAAAGGTTAACGGGATTCCGCATGTAATAGAACTGATGTATATGCCTATATCTGTTATTACTAATCTTAGACAGGAAGATGTGGAAGGTTCAATATATATGTATATAGAAGACAAGCTTGGGAAAAAAATACAGGGAAGCAACCAGCTGATAAAAGCTTATCCTTCCAATGAACATGATCAGAGTAATCTGGGGCTGGAGAAATGCGAGCCTGTAGTGGAAGTAGAAAAAACAGCTTATCTGACAACCGGCGTTCCGTTTGAATATTCGAGATTAAGATTTCACTATAAACATTTTAGCTTTTATGCAGTGGTTAATAAGATATAGAATAAGAAGATTATCTAATGATTAAGATAGTCTTTTTTTATTTCCTGATAAAGTACTATATATATTTTTAAAAATACCGTACTTTTAAAAATAAAGTATTGTATTTTTTGAAAAACTGTGCTACTATAATTTTAAACAAGCACAGGAGGAAAACATGGAAAAAAAATATTTGTTTCCTGAAAAATTCTGGTGGGGAGCATCAACAAGCGCTACACAGACAGAAGGGGCAGAATCTGGTGATGGAAAGGGAGAAAATATCTGGGATTATTCATCAAAGAAATTTAACAACAGATTTTATGATGGAATTACAAGCGAGCGGACATCTACTTTTTACAAGAATTATAAAACAGATATAAAACTTATGAAAGACATACACCTGAACTCATTTAGAACATCTATATCATGGTCAAGATTAATACCTGACGGAACAGGAAAAATTAATGAAAAAGCAGTGGAATTCTATAATAATGTCATAAACGAACTTACGGAAGAAGGAATAGAGACCTTTATAAATCTTTATCATTTTGATATGCCGATGGTACTGCAGGAAAAGGGCGGATTCGAGAACAGGGAAGTAGTGGAAGCTTATGCGGAATATGCAAAAAAATGTTTTGAACTTTTTGGTGACAGGGTAAAATACTGGTTCACTTTCAATGAGCCGATGATACCTGCAGAAGCAGGGTATCTCCATGACAGACACTATCCTTATGCGGTAGATTTTAAAAGAGCTGCCAAAGTGCTTCATAATATAATAATTGCTCACTGCAAAGCTGTAAAGATATACAGAAATATGAAGCCGGGCGGACAGATAGGAATCATAACGGATGTAATTCCGGTATATCCGAGAAGTGAAAATCCAAAAGATATCAAAGCAGCAGAAGCAGCAGATCTTTTTTATACACGGAGTATTAATGAGCCTGTATTATTGGGGGAATATCCGCAGGAGCTGATAGAGATACTCAGAGAATATAATCAGGTACCTGAAACAGAAGAAGGAGATATTGATTTAATAAAAGAAACAAAGATAGATATTCTTGGAATAAATTACTATAAGCCGAGAAGGGTAAAAGCAAAGGAATATGAAGTAAATAAAAATGGTATTTTTATGCCCGAATGGTTCTTCGATTCTTATGAAATGCCCGGCAGACGTATGAACAGATCAAGAGGAATAGAGATTTATCCCGAAGGAATCTATGACATAGCACTGATGATAAAGGAAAAATATAATAATATACCATGGTTTGTTTCAGAAAATGGAATAGGTACAGAGGGTGAAGAAAAATTTATAAAAGACGGAATGGTACAGGATCAGTATAGAATTGACTTTCTCAAAGAACATCTGCAGTATCTTCATAAGGGAATAAAAGAAGGAAGTAACTGTCTTGGTTATCAGATGTGGACTTTTATAGACTGTTGGTCATGGATAAATGCATATAAAAACAGATACGGCTTTTACAGGCTGGATTATGAAACACAGGAGCGTACAGTAAAAAAGTCAGGTTTATGGTTTAGGGATGTAATAGATAATAACGGTTTTTAATTAAGGAAAATATAGAGGAAGAAAGGAAGTTAGGATGGAGAAAGTATTAGAAAGATTTGCGGAAAAAATGATGCCTGTGGCAAACGCAATAGGGAGTCAGAGGCACATGCAGGCAGTAAGAAACGGGCTTATTTCTATATTGCCGCTTACAATTGTCGGTTCATTTTTTGTAATATTGCTGAATATCCCGATAAATGGATATGCAGAGTTAATAGCACCTTATAAAGATGCACTGGATATTCCTTTTCGTTTTACGGTAGGAATAATGTCTTTATACAGTGCATTTACAATAGGATCTTTTCTCGGGAAAAGTTATAAGCTTGATGATGTGACAAGCGGGTTTCTGGCTATGCTGGCAACTATACTTATGATAGTACCTGTAAATATAAAAGAAGGGGTGACTACTGCGGGAACAGCAGTTTCAGGGAGATATATACCTGTATCTCCGCTCAGCTCGCAGGGCCTTTTCGGAGCTATAATGGCTTCACTTATAGCAGTGGAAATTTATCGTTTTGTAAAAGAAAAAAAGATAGAAATAAAGATGCCTGACGGTGTACCGCCTGTAGTAGCAAGTTCGTTCGCAGCTTTATTTCCAACGCTTATTATAATAATGTTATTTTGGATACCGCGTCATTTTTTCGGATTTGATCTGAATGGTATTATATCATTTGCGATTTCTCCGCTAAAAGTATTTTTAACAGGGAATAATCTTATCGGGGGTGTTTTGACACAATTTTTCATATGTTTATTCTGGATTTTCGGTATACACGGACATGCAGTTTTGGGACCTGTAATCAGACCATTTTGGGATCAGGCGATAATACAGAATATGGAATTATTTCAGGCGGGAACAAGTGCTTTTCAGCTTCCGAATATATTTACAGAACAGTTTTTTCAATGGTATGCACAGATGGGAGGAACAGGCGGAACTTTGGCACTGACAGTACTTTTTATGACTTCAAAATCACAGTATCTGAAACAGCTTGGAAAGCTTTCGATACTTCCCGGAATTTTTAATATAAACGAGCCGATGATATTCGGAGCACCCATAGTAATGAATCCTCTTCTGGCAGTACCATTTATGCTGGTTCCTGTAGTTAATACCATTATTGTATATATTTTTACAATTTTAAACATTATACCCAGAATGATGGTAAAGCCTCCGTTTACAGTGCCGGCACCGTTAGGAGCATTGATAACGACAAACTGGAACTGGATGGCATGTGTCCTTGTATTTATATGCTTTTTTGTATCACTTGCCATATATTATCCATTTTTTAAGATGTTTGAAAAGAGAACTCTGGATAATGAAAATGTACAGTCTGTCGAAGCATAAAAAAATAATTTATTGAAAGAAAAGGTATAGATTATGCATTCAATTTTTGGAACAGTTATTTTAGCTGTGATTATAGTAATAACCCGTATTGCTTTCGGGAGAAATGAAAAACCGGGAAATATAGGAACGTTTAAACTTGTACTTATGAGTATAGGCGGAGTATTTATAAGTATATTAATATGTACGGCACTGGGAAACCGGTTTTACGGACTGATAATTCTGGTTACGGTATTTTTCGCAGCTTTAATTCAGATACATTATGTCAAAAGGGTGGAAAGATATAATGAGACAGGAAAATAAACAGATATTTTAAAATTATGTTCTAAATAAAAATAAAGTGATATTATATTATCAAAAAGATACAGTCAAAAAATGAGCTGAAAGGCTCATTTTTCTTCATTTTGTTATGAACAAGGAAAATTGCAGCAGTTGTTGATAGTCCGTCAATATATGTTATCATGGATACATTAATGAAATATAATTTAAGTATCTGAAAAAATTATTTTACAATTCATGCTAAATAGTTTATAATTATAAAAAATAATAGATAGAGGTGCGGAAAGCTAAGAGTAGATTTATTGAGACTGTCAGTCTGTGATATAAATCAAAAGGAGTGTCCGCCGAAGCTGTGAGAAACTGACAAGTTTCACAGCTGGGCTTGTGGAAAATATCCATAAGACTGTCATTTCCGTTTATCGGTAATGTTGAGCTATCGGGTATAAATACAGTACTTTTATATAAATAGTATTTTATCTGCTGATGGTCTGTCTATCAGCATTTTTATATATGACTTGAGAGGAGTAGAATTATGAAATTATTCGGAACATCAAAAATTAACGAAAGAGGAAATCTTGAAATTGGAGGGATAGATACTGAAAAGCTTACAGAGGAATTTGGAACACCGCTTTACGTGATGGATCAAAAACTTATTGAAGACACTATTGATATAATGAAGGAAGCTTTTGTATCAGAAAGATTCAGTACACAGATAGCTTATGCGGGAAAGGCATTTCTTACTACAGGAATGGTAAATCTTGTCAATAAAAAGGGTCTGGATCTTGATGTGGTATCTGCGGGAGAATTGTACACTGCTGTAAAGGCGGGATTTCCGATGGAGAGAATACATATGCACGGGAATAACAAGTCTGATGAAGAATTGAATATGGCAATAGAATACGGAATAAAAGAAATAGTTATAGATAATGAAGATGAAATAGAAAAAATAGAAAGAATATGCAGAGAAAAAAATAAAAAACAGGCGGTGCTTTTGAGAATAGATCCGGGAATTGAAGCACATACACATGAGTATATAAAGACTTCGGGTCTGACTTCAAAATTCGGAATATCATTATTTCAGGAGAATCTTTTTGATATAGTAAAAAGGCTTGATGACAGTGAATTTATTGAGTTTAAAGGATTTCATACCCATATAGGATCACAGATTTTTCAGTCAGCATTCTTTATATTTGCGCTTGACGAAATATTCAAGTATCTGAGCAAGCTGAAAGAAGAATTGGGGATAGCAGTGGAAACCGTAAATATGGGCGGAGGATTCGGAGTTTATTATGCCGAGGGAGACCAGCCGCCAAAGCTTGACGAGCTTTTGAAGGAAGTAATCACGTATACCGAAGCTATGGAAATTAAATATAGAATAGGATTCAAAAATCTTTATATAGAACCGGGAAGAAGTATAGTTGCAAATGCCGGGACAACATTGTATACTGTAGGAGGAATTAAAGAAACCGTAGGCGGAAAAACATATGTTTTTGTTGACGGCGGAATGGCTGATAATATAAGACCTGCATTATATCAGGCAAAATATGAAGCCGGAATAATAAATAAGCTTGAAGATGAAAACAGAAAAGAGATAACTCTTGCGGGAAAATTCTGCGAGTCAGGGGATGTATTAATAGGGAATGCAAAGCTTCAGAATGCAGAAGTAGGGGATATAGTAGCTGTTCCTACAACAGGAGCATACTGCTATTCTATGTCAAGCAATTATAACAGATTTGCAAAACCGGCTCTTGTATTTGTAAAAGACGGACAGGCTAAGCTCGCAGTAAAAAGAGAGACTTTAGATGATCTGATAAGAAACGATATTATATTTGAATTATAACAATGGAAATGGAGGAAGTTCCTTGATAATCGTACATAAATACGGCGGTAGCTCTGTAGCGACTACTGATAAGATAATAGAAATAGCCAAATATTTGGGAGAAGTAAAAGATCAGGGACATGATGTGATAGTAGTGGTTTCGGCTATGGGAAAAAGAACTGATGCATTGATAAATCTTGCGAAGGAGATAACGAGGGATCCGGATAAAAGAGAACTGGACAGGCTCATGTCTACGGGAGAGCAGACTACCATTGCGCTTCTTGCTATAGCATTAAAAAGCTTAGGTTATGATGCGATTTCTCTTACAGGTGTACAGGCAGGAATAAAAACATCGGGTTATCATACTAAAAATGTCATAGATTCAGTGGATAACAGTAAGATAAATGATTTGCTGAAAGAAGGGAAAATAGTAATAGTAGCAGGTTTTCAGGGAGTTAATTCACGCGGTGATGTTACTACGCTGGGAAGAGGAGGTTCTGATACATCGGCAGTGGCTCTTGCAGCGGCTTTAGGTGCTAAATGTGAAATATATACTGATGTGGACGGGATATATTCCATAGATCCGAGAGTATATAAAGAAGCAAAGAAGCTTCCTTTGATTTCATATGATGAAATGATGGAGCTGGCATACCTCGGTGCAGGAATAATGGAGCCCAGAGCTGTGGAACTCGGGAAAAAATACGGAGTGGAAATTTATGTGGGAAAATCATTGGGAGAAAAAAACGGAACTACAATATGTGCAGAGGAGAAATGTATGGAAAAGAAACTAATCACAGGTATTTCTATAAATGAAAATACTGCGATGGTAAATATAGAAAATATATCTACTTATGCAAAAAATGTCTATATAGTATTTGATGCAGCGGAAAAGAACGGTGTAAATATAGATATGATAAGTCAGAATGATGTAATTGCCAGTCACGGCAGTATGGCATTTACATGTCCGAAGACTGACGAAACTGCACTTGAACGGACAATAACAGAAATAAAAGAGGCACTTCCTGACATAAAGCCCGAGATTAATAAAGATGTAGTAAAAATCTCGCTGGTAGGTATAGGAATGATCAGTAATATAGGTATAGCATCAAGGGTATTTAAGATACTTGCAGAAAACAGCATAAGCTTTCATCAGGTTTCTACTTCCGAAATAAGCATTTCTTTGATTATTAACGGAGAGGACAAAGAAAAAGTAGCGGTTCTGCTTTCAAAAGAATTTGAAATATAAAAACGGCAGAGGAGTAAAAGATTATGTTAAAACTAAAATTTGAAAAATATCATGGACTTGGAAATGATTTTGTGATATTTGATGAAAAAGAGCTTGAAAAAAATAATATAAAAGATTACAGCAGACTTGCAGAAAAAGTATGTCACAGACGATTTGGAATCGGCGGGGACGGTATACTTATATTAAAGTATGTGGATGAAGTTCCTTTTATGCTGTATTATAATTCTGACGGAAGTCAGGCTCCGATGTGCGGCAACGGAATAAGATGCTTTGCATATTATCTGAAAAATAACAGCTATGTAACAGAAGATAAATTTACTGTGAAAACAATACCGGGAGATATGATTCTGGATACATATACAGATGAAAAAGGAACATTTTTTGCAAGGGTAAATATGGGAAAACCTGTATTTGACATAAAGGAACTGATAAATACAGATAAAGATAATTTTATAAATGAAAAAATAACAATAGACGGTGAAGAAATAGAGATATCGTTTATATTTATGGGAACAGATCATTCAATAATATTTTCGGATGATCTTTCAAAAGCAGATATAGAGAGAACAGGAAAAAAAATAGAAAATTTTACAGAATTATTTCCTAAAAAAGTAAATGCTAATTTTGTAGAAATAAAGGATAAAAATAATATAAAAGTAACAACATGGGAAAGAGGTGCAGGACTTACACTGGCCTGCGGTACAGGGGCTACAGCTTCTGCAGTTCTGACAACATACCTTGGGAAAACAGACAGCAAGGTGAATGTGGAAGTTCCGGGTGGAATTCTTGTGGTAGAATATCCTGAATACGGGAAAGAAGCTTTTATGACAGGTCCCGGGGAAAAGGTGGCAGAAGGATATTACAGTTATGAAAGCGAGTAGTATTTTATAATTTTAGATTTTATAAAAAATTCTTTGTAATCGAGGTGCTGAATATGAAAAAGATTTTATTTTACGTTTTATTTTTCCTGGCAGTAATTATCAGAGTGCCGGCTGATACAATAAGTAAGTATGATAATACGGGCAGTCCTGAGCATGTGATGCTTTCATTTGAAAATGCGATTAATACGAAAGATTTTCAGAGAGCATGGGATTATTG
>JAITVW010000077.1 GCA_031285605.1 Fusobacteriales bacterium
CTAAGACAATATAATATATAGAATATAATAACCTATTTTGGAATTATTTTCAATAACTAATACTAATATATTTCTTATAGAACAATATATATCATATAGTATTCAGATTAAAATGATAAAAAAAAATAAAAAAGGCTTTTATTTTTTTAAAAATATGTTATAATAATATTGCCAAAAGCATTACTTAGAAAATATGTATTTGAGTGGTAATATGTTTAAGGTGTAATAATTTTAGGAGGTAGTTTCTTTGCAAGGTAAAGTAAAATGGTTTAACGACAAAAAAGGGTTTGGGTTTATTTCTGGAGAAGATGGGAATGATTATTTCTTACATTTTTCAAAAATCGAAAAAGACGGATTTAAATCTGTTAACGAAGGTGAAGAAGTAATATTTGAAGTAGAAGAGGGACCAAAAGGACCTCAAGCTACTAACGTTGTAGCTAGATAAACCCGAAAAAAAGCGACTTTAAGTCGCTTTTATTATTTATATGATATTTACAGAACAGGAATTATCAGAGTTTTTTTGGGTAGTTTAGAAAATGATTTAATTAATTATTTATTTTTAATACATATATATAATAAAAATTTTTTTTTATATATAAATGAAAATATTTTTATAATATTCAAAAAATAATAAAAGACGATACTTTGTATTTAAAAAGACCGTCTTTTTTTCTGATTTTTATATTAGTGAAAATATTTTTAAACTAAGACCATTCAGGTTTTGGATAATTAAAATTAATATTGATAAAATAATTAATTTGTTTCAAAGAAACGGGTACTTTGAATGACTCCGTCTTTATATATGTCTGTCCTTACGGCGTTTCCAAAATAATCATATAAAGTTGACTCACCATCAGGTTTTTTATTTATATAAGAAGCTTTTGATTTTAGAATTCCGTTATCATAGTATGTGACAACAGGTCCGTTTAGAGTATGACCCTGAAAATCTTTCAGATTATATCCTTTCCCGATACCCTGAACATTTCCTGTTTCAAGAAAAAAGTCCACTACAAAGTATTCATTTCCTTCTTTTGACATAAGTTTTCTAAAATAAACAGCATCTTTTGAGTCTTTTGATATGATATTACCGTCAGAATTGTAATAGTAAACTATTTCACCTTTTGAAAAATCAAGGGAATCAAATTCATCTATTCCTGATTTCTGTAGTTTGTAGTTAAAATTCCGGCTTTTTATTACGTCATTGTCTTTATAAGTAAGAGTCAATACTTTTGATCCGTCCGGATAAAACAATGTAAAATCACCGTCTGCAAATCCATAAACATAGTTTGCTTCTGCATATTTTTTTTCTTTATAGTATAGTGTTCCTTTTCCGTTGGCAAGATTGTTGGAAAAATTAACAACAGCCGTTACTTTTCCTTTTTCAAAAGTTGTTTTCTGACCGTCAATTTTTCCGTTTTTCATATCTGCTACATATGAAATAGTCTCATCCTTGTTATAATATGCAAGTTTTCCGTTTATGCTGTCCTCGTCATCAAGATCACGCAGCATAAAAATTTTTTCAGGAGTATCAGTATCTGCATAAAAGTCTGCAACCAGATGATAATTTCCTTTTTTTCCGTAATTTTTTCTGTAAAACATCGCAGCCGGCTCTTCGACAATCTGTTTTTGAGTATTATAATAAGCAATGAGTTTTCCTTTGGAAATATCAAGACTGTCGTATTCTTTTATTCCTGATTTCTCAAGTGCAAAACTAAAAGCAGAAACCAGAAATAAGCATGCTGATATAAACTTTTTCATTTGAACCTCCGTCTTTTTTGATACTATATTTTAGCACATATTTTTAATATTATAAAATATTATTGTATACGATATTTATATCCGAATAAAATTTTTGATAAGGTGAACTGAACAAGTGATAGCACAGCAGGCAGGAAAATATCAGATTAAAAGAAAACAGCCTGTTTATTATTTTTTTGAAAATACAGCTTTAAAAAAATTATCTTCAAAAAAAGATTGACGAAATAAAAAAAAGAGATATAATGAAATTAAAACATATGTACGGATGTATATATACGTACATATGTTTTGAAAAATGAATAACGACAGCGTTAGTAAAATTACTGATAATTTAGACTGATAATTGATTAGGAGGAATTTAAATGAATTTACCAGAACAAAAAAGGAATTATGAAAAAAATCCCGTTATAGAGATGAAAGGCATGGAAAAGGAAGCTTTTCAGTCATATGAAAATATTTTAGAGGAATTAAAGAGAAAAAAAGACAGCTTAAATAAGAAAAAGACAGTTATGATATTGGATTATTATCACGGAGTAGATGAAAAGGAAGTATATGAGAATCTTATCAGCAAAACAGGAGCCGGTAAGCTTGTAAATATAGAAGAATATAAGTTTTCGGAAGAATATCTTTCTGACGAATTAAAAAGAGAGATAACAGAAGACAGGGTATTTGGAGTATTGAGCGTAAGAACAATGGAAGAATTCTTTGATATGAAAAAAATAGAAGAGCTGAAAAAAGAAATAAATGAAATTTCGGAGGGACTGGTGGTGGTATACGGCATAGGTGCCGGTTTGATTGAAGGAGATATTCTGGTATATGCAGATATGGCAAGATGGGAGATACAGCAGAGATTTCGCAGAAAAGAACTGGATAACTGGGGAGCGGGGAATTTTGATGAAGATGTGCTGAAAAAATATAAAAGAGCATTTTTTATAGAATGGAGAGTGCTGGACAGACATAAAAAAGGATTGCTTCAAAAACTGGATTATCTTCTTGATACAAATATAAAAAATGATCCTAAAATGGCAAAAGGCGATGCATTCAGAGCAGCTCTCGTACAGGCTATAAAACAGCCGTTCAGGCTTGTACCATTCTTTGATCCGGGTATTTGGGGCGGTCAGTGGATGAAAGAAGTCTGCGGACTGGATAAAAACCAGAAACAATATGCATGGTGTTTTGACGGAGTACCTGAAGAGAATTCACTGAAATTAAAATACGGAGATATAGTAATAGAAATACCTTCAATAGATCTTGTGTTTTATAAACCTGTGGAATTATTAGGGGATAAGGTTCATGCCAGATTCGGGACAGAATTTCCTATAAGATTTGATTTTTTGGATACTATGGGCGGAGGAAATCTCAGCCTTCAGGTTCACCCGCTTACTGAATACATACAGGCAAAATTCGGAATGCATTACACACAGGATGAGAGCTACTATATGCTGGACAGCGGGGATGACGGAAGTGTGTATCTCGGTACCAAAACCGGAGTGAATCCCGATGAACTGATAGAAGAATTCAGAAAAGCACAAAGAGGAGAGGAAATTTTTCCGGATGAAAAGTATATAAATAAATTTCCCGCAAAAAAACATGATCACTTTCTGATACCGGCAGGAACAATACATTGTTCAGGTAAAAATGCCATGATTCTTGAAATAAGTGCAACGCCGTATATATTTACATTTAAACTGTGGGATTGGGGAAGAGTCGGACTTGACGGGCTTCCGAGACCAATACATATAGAGCATGGAAAAGAAAATATACAATATAACAGAAACACTGAATGGGTAAAAGCAAATCTTCTAAACAGAATAGAAAAAACAGGAGAAGGAGACGGCTGGAGAGAAGAAAGAACAGGTCTTCATGAAAGAGAATTCATAGAAACGAGAAGACACTGG
>JAITVW010000154.1 GCA_031285605.1 Fusobacteriales bacterium
ACAGCTGAAGAATTTGACAGAGCTATTTCTCTTGCCTTAGATTCCATTTCTTTTTGGGATATTTTTCAGTGGTTTAAACATGATGGATATAGTCTATAAAAAGTTAAAATGCTATAATAAATTATATTTCATAAATTTTAGAATTAAAAAACAAAAGAGAAAATACACTGCAATCAGATATTTTCTCTTTTTTGATTATAATAATATTATTTTACCATATCTTTATTGGTCTTATGTCAAGAAAAAGAACAGTTCCCTTTCCTAGATGATATTCTTTGGTAATACTCCCTATTATTCTTCCTTCTTCCAAATGAAGACAGATTACCATTTCTTTGAATTCCGGCTCATAATTACTTTTAAACATTTGTAACAGCTGCTTTAATAATTTGATTATATCAAACTATTCCTTTTTGTTATAATTTTAATTTAGCGCAACAATTTTCATTCTGCCCAAAGACTACTTCAAAAAAATTCCCGTGACAATTTTCAACAGGAATTTTTTTATTATTTTCCCCAGCTTTCAGGATTCTTATTCCATTCCAAAGCTGTTTTTGCTTCTGCTTCACTAAGATACTTTCCATTTTCCAAAAGCTCTATCAAAATATCAAAATTCGATATTGTATCCCATTTACAGTTAATTTTTTCAAAATTTTCAAAAGCACTTTTAAAATTATAGGAAAATATAGCTTTTACTTCCACACTCTCCGCACCTGAATTTCTAAGCACTTCTGCTGCATTAATACTGCTGCCTCCTGTAGATATCAGATCTTCTATTACAGCTACCCTTTTCCCAGCTGTTTCTGCACCTTCTATCTGTCTTCCCACTCCATGTCCTTTAGGCTTGCTTCTGACATAAGCCATTGGTTTCCCTAATTTTTCCGCTATAAAAGCTGCCCATGAAATACCCGCAGTTGCCACACCTGCTATCACATCAGTATTCTCTGTATCTATAATATCTAAAAATCCCTGTACTATCTGTTCTCTTGCTTCCGGATATCCCAATATCACCCTGTTATCACAATATATAGGGCTTTTTATTCCCGAAGAGAATGTAAACGGTTCTTTTACATTTATTTTTACTGCTTTCAAATCAAAAAGAATTTTTGCTGTCTGCTCTTTATTATTCATCAATTTCTACTTCCTTCCCTTTATTTTCAAATATTTTTCCGTCTTTATAAACAATATTGCCGTTAACTATAGTAAGTATATTTCTGCCTTTTAATTCCCACCCTTCATATGGAGACCAGCCGCACTTTGACAAAAGCTCTTCTCTTTTTACCGACCACTCCTGCTCTATATCCACTGCTATTACATCCGCATCATATCCCTCTTTCAATGCACCTTTATTCTTTATTCCAAATATTTTAGCAGGATTTTCACACATTAATTCCTGTATTTTTATAAGGCTTATTTTCCCCTGATTATACGCTGTAAGCATCAGAGCAAGCGAAGTTTCTACTCCGGGCATTCCAAAAGTTATTTTTTCCGTTTTTTCACTTTTCAAATGAGGTGCATGATCTGTTCCTATAGTATCTACAGTACCTTTCTCTATGCTCTGCCACAGATATTCCCTGTCTGATTTTGTCTTCAGCTCAGGCTTCATTCTATAAAGCATCTTTTTTTCCTCATCTGAATCTTTCATATCTTCGTCCAAAAACAGATGATGAGGCGTAACCTCGGCAAAAACCGGATGATTCTCATTGTTAAATATATCATCAGACTTTGCTTTTTCTATTATTTCCATTTCTTCTCTGGAAGATACATGACATATATAAAGTCCTTTTCCAAACTTTTTATTAAATTCAAGAGCCTTGTTTATCATCTCGCCCTCAGCATGAACAGTTAAAAAATTTGCAGCTTTTACTATATTTTCCAGTACCTTGTCATCTTCCACAAGCATTTTCCCCGTACTCACATTTAAAAATACCTTTGTCGACAAAACACCTTTTGCTTTCCTTATTTCACCTGAATTGTCATCACTGCTTCCCCCGAAGTGAAACCCGTAATTCACGACGGACTTTCCATCGGCATTCTTTCTCTTCATTTCCAGTGCTTCTTCTGTTATAGTTGCCGGATTAGTGTTAGGCATATCTATAAATGTAGTTATACCGCCTTTCGCACATGCTTTGGAACCGCTGATAAAATCCTCTTTTCGTGTAAAGCCCGGGTCTCTCATATGCGTATGTACATCTATAACTCCGGGCATTATATATCTGTATTTAATATCTATCTCTTCCAGTTTTTTCCCGGTGATTTCAGTAAATATTTTCTCGGCTTCCTTAATTTCTATCTCTTTTTTTATGAGATGTATTTTGCCGTTTATAATTAAAATATCTGCTTTTTCTCCGTTAACCAGCGTTCCGTTTCGTAACAGCATTATTTCACCGCCTATTTTATATTTTTATTTATAACACAGCTTCTATCTCTTCCAGTATTCTTATTGCAGCCTTTTTAGGATCATCTGCCTTAGTGATCGGTCTTCCTATCACAAGATAATCTGCACCGTTTTTTACAGCCTCGGCAGGTGTCATTATTCTTTTCTGGTCATCAGAAGCAGACCATGCCGGTCGTACACCGGGGCACACTGTAACAAAATTTTCGCCGCATCTTTCTTTTACTTTTGCTGCTTCCCATGCAGAACAAACTACACCGTGAAGCCCTCTTTTACCGGTAAGTTCAGCCATATTCATTACCATATTGTCAAGGCTTACATCTGTCATAAAAGTTTCCCGCATCTTTTCCTCTGTCATACTTGTCAATACTGTCACAGCTATACACAGACTTTTAGAATCCATATCCTTTAACATCTTTGAAATTTCGTACATTGTTTCTGTACCGCATGCTGCATGTATATTAAAAATAAATACTCCTTTTCTTGCTGCAAATTCACATGCCATTTTAGCAGTATTATTTATATCATGAAATTTCAAATCCAAAAAAATTTTCTTATTCAGGGAATGCAGATAATCCACTATCTCTCCCCCTGTATTCAGAAATATCTCAAGTCCGGCTTTATAATATTCTATTTCATCTCCCAGAAGTTCCACAAGATTTTTTACATCATCCATATTTTTATAATCCAGTGCTGTTATTACTTTTTTTCTCGCTTTCATATTTTCACCCTCCGTTTTTATTTCAAAAAAATTCTTTTTCTATAAGCCTCTCCGTCATCTGTATGTGCATATGCCACTATTTCATTTATATTAGACAGATTATTTTTAATACAGTAATCAATAAGTCCCTGCTTTATCTCAACAGCTGCAAGAGGATTCTGAAAAAATCCCGTTCCTACAGATACTGCCGAAGCACCTGCCATAAAAAATTCCAGAGCATCTTCTGCAGTGCTTATCCCGCCCATGCCAAGCAAAGGAATTGATACTGCATTGGATACCTGATACACCATTCTCAAAGCTACAGGCTTCACTGCCGGTCCTGATAAACCGCCGAATATATTACCGAGCAAAGGTTTCTTTTTATTTATATCTATGGACATGCCCAGCAGTGTATTGATCAAAGAAAGTGCATCTGCCCCCTCCGCTTCCGCTAATTTTGCTATTCCCGCTATATCGGTAACATTAGGCGAAAGCTTTACTATCAAAGGTTTTTTAGTAACTTTCCTTACTTCTCTTGTTACTTTTGCAGCCATATCAGGATTGGCTCCGAATGCCATCCCCCCGTCTTTTACATTAGGACATGATATATTAAGCTCTATTGCTTTTATTACTTCTATAGCTTCTGCTCTTTCAGCTGTTTCTACATACTCTTCCGGAGTTTTTCCGTTTATGTTCGCAATTACAGGAACTTTCAGCTCTTTTTCCAGTAACGGCGCTGTCTCTTTTTCAAAATAGTCTATTCCGGGATTTTCCAAGCCTACTGAATTCAGCATTCCCGCAGGGGTTTCCGCTATTCTTATTCCATAATTTCCTTCTCTCGGCTCAGGAGTAAGCCCTTTTATCAAAACTGCACCAAGTTCATTTGGATCAAAATAATCTTTATATTCCAGCCCGAATCCGAAACATCCGCTTGCAGTCATTATCGGATTTTCCAGATCCAAACCTGCAAAATTTGTTTTTAAAAAATTCAAAATTCCACCTCGCATTTATTTTTTACAGTTTTATTATTTATATACATTTCACATTGCATACTTCCTCTGTTATATGAGGAATATGTTTTATTATGATTTTACCGTTAAATACAGGACCGTCATGGCATACCTTTTTCATACCCTCTGTGGTTTTTATCGAGCATCCCACACACGCCTTTACTCCGCATGCCATTCTCTCTTCCATGGAAACTTCGCATTGTACATTATTTTTTTCTGCAATTTCTGCTATTTTTTCCATCATTATATGCGGACCGCATGTATAGATTATATCAGCTGCACCGTTTTTCAGACAGCTTTCAAGAAGCTCGGTTACAAAAGCTTTCTCTCCTATACTTCCGTCATCACTGCATATTTTCAAATCTATATTTTCATTATCAAAATTATCCAGTATTTTCAAAGCCTCTATATCTCTTCCTCCTGCTATGAAGATTACTCTGTTGCTGTCCTTTATGCTCTTGATAAGCTGTTTTAACGGGGCAAGTCCTATTCCCCCGCCTATGACTACGGCAGTTTTATCTTTTATCCCTGTATCAAACCCTTTTCCCATAGGCCCCTGTATATTTATATACTCATCTTTTTTATATTCCGATATCTCTTTAGTCCCTTTTCCTGTTATTTTATATACGAATTCAAGAATTTTCTTTTCTTCATCTATATAATGAAGACTTATTGCCCTTTTCAGAATTTTAGCCCCGTCACGGCATTTCAGCAGATAAAACTGACCGGCTTCCGGCACTATACATTCACCATTCATTTTTACCCTTAAAAGATAATTATCTTTTCCAATCTCTCTGTTTTCGAGAATTTTTACATCATTTAAAAAATTTTTCATTTGCCCTCCTTTTATCAGACTTTTACTTTAATATTATATCTGTATATTTTATCACTTTTTCACAATATATACATCTATATTTTCTTCCGTGACTGTCACTTTCATTTAAAAATTTTGTTTCTACCTTTTCATTGTTTGTTATACATCTGCTGTTATTGCACTTTACTATCCCGTTTATTTCCTTAGGCTCGGGTACTTCCTTTTTTTCTTTTACCTTGAAGTCTTCTATTATATTTATTGTGGCTCCCGGAGCTATAAGAGATATTTTCTCCAGTTCTTCTTTTGTAAGAGTTCTGCATGCTACTTTCACTATCCCCTTTTTCCCCAGTGAATTGCTTGTAAGATTAAATGCCACTGTCACAGTTTCCCTGAAATTTTTCAAATCCAGTATCTCCACTACTTTCAAAGCAGTATCTGTAGGAAGATGATCTATTACAGTTCCGTTTTTTATTGCAGATATTTGTAATTCCATATTTTCACTACCCTTCTATCTTTTCTTTTATTCCCAGTGCTGTAAGCATCATTGCCTGTCTTACGGGAACTCCGTTTTTTGCCTGCTTAAAATAAAGTGCATGTTTTGTGTCGTCCAGATCGGTATTTATCTCATCCACCCTTGGAAGCGGATGTAATATTATCATATCATCTTTACACTTCCCTATTATATTCTCTTTTGAGATAACATATATTCCCTTCACTTTTTCATACTCTTCCTCATCGGGAAATCTTTCTCTCTGAACCCTTGTCATATAAAATACGTCTATGTCGGCAAGACATTCCCTGAAATCTTCAAGCACTTCATATTCTATCCCGAGTTCTTCCAGATCATCCAGTATATATTCAGGTATTCTCAATATTTCAGGTGCTATAAAGTATATTTTCGGATTAAAATGACTTATGGCCTTTACCAGCGAATGTACTGTCCTTCCGTATTTCAGATCTCCTACGAATGCTATTTTCATATTGTCCAAAGTCTTTTTTTCTTTAAGAATCGTATACAAATCGAGCAAAGTCTGGCTTGGATGCTGATTTACCCCGTCTCCTGCGTTCAGTACAGGTACCTTTGAAGCTTCTGCCGCTACTCTTGCCGAACCATCAAGAGGATGTCTTATTACGATTAAGTCAGAATATGACTCCGCCATTTTTATTGTATCTGACAATGTTTCGCCTTTTTTTACCGATGTCCCGTCCGGCGAATCAAAACCCAGTACCTGAGCCCCGAGTCTTTGTGCTGCTGACTGAAATGACAGTCTTGTCCTTGTACTTGGTTCAAAAAATAAAGTCGATACAATTTTACCTTTTAACAACTCCCCCTTATTCTCATCGTTTTCCACTTCTTCAGATATTTTCAAAATATGAAGTATTTCCTCTTTACTAAAATCCCTCATAGATATAATATCTTTTCTAGACTTTTTCAAAACATGTCCTCCTTATATTTTAGAATTAGTGTATATTTTTATTCCATTACTGCTGTCATATATCATAAAAAAAGAATAATAATTATTAACTAAAATAACCATTATTCTTATTATGTTTATTATTTAAAAGTATAAAGTAAGTATAAATATTAAAATATTTTATAATCTTAGTAATTAAGAGTACAAATGAGTAAGTAAAATAATCAGAACTTTTAAAAATATCTTTTAACTTATCAATAATTTCTTCCTTTAATATGTTTAGTTCCATTTCCCGACTTACTCCTCTCTTTATTTTTAACATTTCTATTAGTTTAACAAATATAAAGATGCAAGTCAATAGATTTTATTTTTATTTTACTAAATTTTTTTTTATTAATAGTCACCTTTTGCAGCAATATTCTGAATAGTTTTTCAAATAAATTTTTTATTTAAAATTCTTACATTTTATTTAATCCTTTTATTTTCCAGGTAATTATTGCCGTTTTTCTCTTATGAAAAATTTTTTTAATATACTATAAATATTATTTCATTGATATAAAACAGTCAAACTTAAAGTTATTTTTGTGTTGTTAGAATTTTTTCAGATGGTTATTTATTAAATACTTAGATCATATTTCAAGTAAAATATCAATCAAAACATTAATTATTTTAATGTTGTCGAGCTCTTATACTTTTACCTCTATCAGTAGTCGGCAAAAAATATCTTGTTAAATAATATCTCATAAGTCAAATACAAAAATCATACAATTTTTTTTGTAATATAATTTTTTATCATACAAACAAAAAAATAACTAAACGTAAAATAATACCTTTAGTTTTAATAAATTTATCTCTGTAATTGTTCTATAAAATCGTTATATTCATTTAATGCCTCTATTATTTCTGTTTCATAAAAACCTTTTCTCAGATAAATAAATAATATTTCGATATCTGACTTATACAGGCTCTTATAGATGTCAATTTCCGGAAAGTGGATATTCTGCCTGTATTGTGCGTATATTCTTCTTAAAGTCAGCGGATTCCTTTCCTTCAGTCTCCCCAGCAATGTTTTACTATTACTTGT
>JAITVW010000150.1 GCA_031285605.1 Fusobacteriales bacterium
AACAGTTGCTAATAATTTTATCATGTGGAACAATACGCAACGTTCAATCCTTTGATGGTTACTTTAGTGGTAATGCATTCAGGAGCATCAATAGTTTTTGTTTCAAAAATAGCCAGTAAAGAAATGCTTGAGGCTCTGGAAAAAAACAAAGTCACAATAATGGTAGGAGTACACAGAATATACAAGCTTCTTGCTGACGGAATAAAAGCACAGATAGACAGCAGCTTCCTTGCAAGACAGATATATAAATCAACAAAATTTCTGAAATCAATGAAGATAAGAAAAATTATTTTTGCAAAAGTACATAAAAAACTGGGTAATAACCTTAAACAGCTTATTTCCGGCGGGGCAAAGCTGGACGTGGAAGTAGGGGAATTATTTGAACGTCTTGGATTTTATATAACAGAAGGATACGGGCTGACAGAGACATCACCTATTATTGCTGTCGCTACAATAACGGAGAGAAAGCTGGGAACTGTAGGAAGGCTTCTTCCGAGAACAGAAGCAAAAATAGTAGAAGATGAAATCTGGATAAAAGGGCCTCAGGTAATGAAAGGCTACTATAACAAGCCTGACAAAACAAAGGAAATCATAACGGAAGACAGCTGGCTGAAGACAGGAGATATTGGAGATATTGACAGTGAAGGTTATCTGACTGTAAAGGGCCGTAAATCAAGTATGATAGTATTGTCAAACGGGAAAAATATAGATCCGGAAGCAATAGAAACTAAAATACAGACTATAAGCAAAAATCTGATAAAAGAACTGGGAATTGTAGCAAAAAATGAAAAATTAAATGCGATAGTAGTGCCTGATCTTGTAGAATTCAAAAAGCAGGGGAAAACGAATATACAGCAATATGTAAAGGAAATCATAGAGGATTATAACCTCGATGCGGCAAGCTACAGAAAAGTTCTTCACTTTAAGCTGGTGGAAGAAGAGCTGCCTAAAACAAGAATCGGAAAGCTGAAAAGATTTATGCTGCCGGATATTCTTGATGATAAGGCAGTAAAAAAGGAAAAAGTTCCCGAGCCTGATACAAATGACTATAAGGTATTAAGGGACTATGTAAAAAAGATAAAAGGTTTTGAGCCGGGACCGGATGATAATCTGGAACTGGAGATAGGACTTGATTCACTTGATAAAGTGGAGCTACTGGCATATATAGAGAATAGCTTCGGATTAAAGCTGGATGAAGGAAAATTTTCTGAAATTTCTACATTAAGAAAGCTTTCAGAATACATAAAAGAACGTGCAGCAGAATTTTATGAAAAAGAAGTAAACTGGAGTGAAATAATAGAAAAAGTACCTGTAAGAAAAATAAAATCCGGGTGGATAGTAAAGGTCTTCAGATTTCCGATTCTGCTTATGCTGAAAGCATATTTCAGACTGAAAAGAGCGGATAAGAAAAAACTTTCAGATGAACAGGTGATTTTCGTTTCAAATCATCAAAGCTTTATAGACGCCCTTGTAGTAGCCGGGGTATTTCCTGCCGGAATATTGAAAAAAACCTCTTTTCTGGCAATTGATCTTTATTTCAAAAAGGGTTTTATGAAATATGTAGCCGAAAATGCAAATATAGTAGTTATAGATATAAATAACAATATAAAGCATACTATAGAAGAAATAACAAATGCATTAAAACAGGGGAAAAATATTCTTATTTTTCCTGAAGGCGCAAGGACAAAAGACGGTAAAGTAGGTCAGTTCAAAAAAGTTTTTGCTATTCTTGCCAAAGAATTAAATATCAGTATTCAGTGTATAGGTATAAAAGGAGCATTTGAGGCATATTCGAGATATATGAAATTTCCAAAGCTAAGAAAAATAGAAGTTAAAGTACTGGAAAAATTTTCTCCTGAAGGAACATATGAAGAAATAGCGGCTAAGGCAGAAAATATAATCAGAGAATATGTAGAGAATTAAAAAAATATATGAATAATCAGACTGGTATTATGCATGAGATATGATACCGGTTTTTTCGATTGTTTTTTCATATAGGAAACAGAGGAGGATAATATTTTTGAGCTGGGAAAAAGCTGATATATCTACATTAGTATCTGATTTGACATTAAGCGGATAAATTGATAAAATACACTTGTTATTCTCAAGAAAGGTGTGATTTACGTGAGAGAAAATATTTTAATTAGTAAGGTAATAAAAGAAAAGAGCGAAAACAGAATAATAGAATTATTGTTAATAATTTCAGGAGCAATTTTTCTGGGTATGACAGCAAGAATATCAGTAATGCTTCCATTTACACCCGTTCCGATTACAGGTCAGACATTCGGTGTTCTTATGATTGGACTGGTTTATGGAAGAAAACTGGGATTGAAAACTATAGGTTCATATCTTGCTGCCGGAATGGCAGGACTGCCTTTTTTCAGCACTGCAGGACCAGGTCTTCTGTTTCTGAAACCTACGGGAGGATACCTTATAGGATATGTTTTCATGGTTTTGATATGCGGCTGCCTTACTGAAAAAGGATGGGGAAAGTCATATATTAAAACTTTCGGAATAATGTTTCTCGCAGAAACAGCTATGTATTTATGCGGTTTGATTCATTTATCATTTTTTGTAAAAACGAATGTTATTGAAATGGGTCTGTATCCTTTTGTAATAGGTGATTTAGTAAAAATGTCACTGGTGACTTTCTTGGTTCCCAGCATGTGGAAAGCAGCGGATTCTTTTAAAAAATAACAAAAAAAAGAATTTTTTTCTCCGAGAAGTATTGATTTTCAAGACTTTTATAAGACGATATTCTTTTTAATGCTAAATTAAGTAAGAAATCTGTTGACTTCTGAAGCTAGATACTATATAATACTTCTTGTCTGTGTGCCTTGGTGGCGAAATCGGTAGACGCACAGGACTTAAAATCCTGTGGTGAATATCACCGTGCCGGTTCAAGTCCGGCCCGAGGCACCATTGGAGAATTACATGTTGCTGAGTAATGTGACAGAAGATACTTTGACGCGGAGTAGAGCAGTCTGGTAGCTCGTCGGGCTCATAACCCGAAGGTCGTTGGTTCAAATCCAGCCTCCGCAACCAAAAAATACAACACTTATATGCGGGAGTAGCTCAGTTGGTAGAGCGTCAGCCTTCCAAGCTGAATGTCGCGAGTTCGACCCTCGTCTCCCGCTCCATAAGAGCCATTAGCTCAGTCGGTAGAGCACATGACTTTTAATCATGGTGTCACTGGTTCGATTCCAGTATGGCTCACCAAACAAATAATTTTGTGCCTGTAGCTCAGTTGGATAGAGCAACGGCCTTCTAAGCCGTGGGTCAGGAGTTCGAATCTCTTCAGGCACGCCATACAAAATTATGGATCCGTAGCTCAGGTGGTTAGAGCACTCGGCTCATAACCGAGTGGTCACTGGTTCGATCCCAGTCGGATCCACCATTTGCACCCTTCGTCTAGTGGTTAGGACACCGGGTTTTCATCCCGGCAACAGGGGTTCGATCCCCCTAGGGTGTACCAAAGCTTATAATATATTGGTGCATATGCCGATATTGGAAATAAATGTTCGCTGTTTGGATTTACAGCGATTTTTTTAATAGTAAGGAAAGTAAATTTAAATTTAATGTTCTGAAAACAAATAAAACAGATGAAATAAGAAATTTTGATATATATGAGATATGAAGAAGGAGCGAAAGCTCCTTATGTATTTAAAACTAAGTATCACAAAATAATCTAACAGAGTTAGATTTAAAGAATATTAAAAATATATTCTGGTTGGTGGATATAAGCAATGATGAAATT
>JAITVW010000166.1 GCA_031285605.1 Fusobacteriales bacterium
ATGTTGATAAAAAGTAAAAGACTTTCATGGATGTTATTTGGACTAATACTGAATATTTTTTTATTTTCGCTGTTAAGGGCTGATGTAGAACTAAAAACTGATAAAAACGGCTATACATATGAAACAGTTAAAGAAAATGAAAATTTGGGACGTTTATACACACTGCCTAACGGGCTGAAGGTTTATATGGCACAAAATAAATTAAAACCGGTTATAGAAACAAGAATAGTAGTAGGAACCGGATCAAAATATGATCCCGGCGATAACACAGGTTTAGCACACTATCTGGAGCATATGATGTTCAAAGGAAATGAGACAATAGGGACTGTAAACTGGGAAGCTGAAAAGCCTTATATTGAGGAAATAACTAATCTGTACGAGGAACATAAAAAAGCAAAAACACAGAAAGAGAAAAATGCTGTATATGCCAGAATAGACAAACTTTCATATGAAGCAGCAAAGTATGCCGCTCCTAATGAATCAGACATAATTGTAAAAAGCATAGGCGGGAAAAAATATAATGCATTTACCAACAATGACGAGACTGTATATGTGCTGGAAATTCCTTCAAACGAGCTGGAAAGATGGATAGAGCTGGAAAGAACAAGATTTGGAGGACTGGTTTTGAGACTGTTTCATACAGAGCTGGAAACTGTATATGAAGAGTTTAACCAAAATCAGGATAATGACTTTTTCTGGGTAATAAATAATATAAATAAAAGACTTTACAGCGGACATCCATATGGTGAAAAAACAACCATAGGCCGTGCAGAAGATCTAAAAAATCCTTCTATGACTGCAATCATGGATTTTTATAATAAATATTACGTGGCTAACAATATGGCAATAATTTTGTCCGGGGATATTGATTATGATAATACTATAAAACTACTGACAAAATACTGGGGAGATTTTAGAAAGAATGATAAACTGGAGTTCAAGGAATACACTGCGAAAGATTTTACCAAAACAGCCGTAGATACAGTAGAGGGAAGACAGACAGATTTTGTGGCTGTAGCTTATAGATTTGACGGGGAAATTAATCAGTCTGAAAGTGTAAAACTGGGTCTTTTGGCAGAAATGATTCAGAATGACAAGGCCGGACTTATAGATCTCAATGTACTTCAAAAGCAGAAAGTACTGTCTTTGGAAAAAGTGATTTTGTCAGGCAGAGACTATACTACATTTATGCTTGTGGGTATTCCTAAAGCGGGGCAAAGTCTGGAGGACGTAAAAGATATTATTCTGGAAGAGATTAATAATCTGAAAACGGGAAATTACAATGATGATTTGATACAGTCAGTAAAAAATAATGTGGAACTGGGACGTGAACAGGCAAAGGACAATAACGGCTATCTTGTAGACAGATTCAAAAATTTGTTTATAAATAATAAAAATATGGATTCAATGCTGGCTGCTGAAACAGAGTTTGACTCGCTTACAAAAGATGATATGGTTAAGTTTTCAAATAACAGATTTAGAGATAACTATGTGGTGGTCTATAAAAAGACGGGAGAAAATAAGCTGAAAGTTTCTGTGGAAAAACCGAAAATAACTCCGCTGGATTTAAATAATACAAACAGATCTGAGTTTGCAAAAGAGCTTATGAATGAAAAAACCAAAAATATTCCGCCGAAATTTCTTGATTTCAAAAAAGATATACAGAGTTTTAAGCTTCCGAATAAAAATGATGTTTATTATATAAAAAATACAGCTTCGGATATATTTAAGCTGGCATATGTTATTGACAGAGGGTCTTACAATGACAGGGAACTAAAAACAGCACTGAATTATTCAGATTATCTCGGAACTGAGAATTATACACCTGAAGAATTTGGCGGGATGTTATATAAAAATGCTTTGAACATATCTGTAGATATGAATTCGGAAAATGTGATAATAGTACTCAGCGGCCTTGATAAATCATTTGAAAAGGGGTTGGAAATTCTTCAGGATTATGTACTTAATATCAAAGCAGACAGCGGAATATATAAAAATTATGCAGATGACCTGATCACAGGAAAAAATGAAGTAAAGAAAAACAAAAACGCAGCAATAAACGGTATCAGCAATTATATAATGTACGGTTCCAAGAATCCGTTTAATGATGTTCCGTCAAATGAAGAAATAAGAAATATGGATCCTGATGAACTTGTAAAAAAAATAAAAGATCTGTTTAGTTATAAGCATGAGGTTTTTTATTTCGGTCCGAGAGATATAAGTACGCTGAAAACACCGTTAAATAATAATCTTGAAGTGAAAAATCCAAAAGTGGAGAAGACTCCTGATAAGTATAAGGAACAGAGTATTACAGAAAATAAAATTTATTATGCCAATTATGACAGTATTCAAAATGACATTATGATTTTGAGTAAAGAGGGAAAATTTACACCGGAAATGCTGCCGTATTCTATGCTTTACAGTACATTATATTCGGAGGGGCTTTCATCTATACCGTTTCAGAAGTTGAGAGAGGGAAAGGCACTTGCTTACAGTGCTTATTCATATATAAAGTCACCTGACAAAAGAGATAGTTCTTTTTATCTGATATCTTATATCGGTACGCAGTCTGATAAAACAGATGATGCTGTAAGTTCTTTTAAAGGGCTTCTTAATGAG
>JAITVW010000255.1 GCA_031285605.1 Fusobacteriales bacterium
CCGCAGAGGAGCTGGCTGTTATATCTGAAACAAACCTTGAAAAATATGGTCTGGACATGCTTATAGCAGGGACAAACCTGGATGATAAAACTAATGAAGAGCTTCTTAATATGGATATGAAAATATTTGAGATTAATTATCTTAAACTGGCGGTTGCACAGGTAAGTACTGTGGATATTGAAAAGCTGCTTACAAAAAAAGAAGAACTGGAAAAATCAATAAATGATTTTATTTCAAAAGAAAATCTTGATATGTTTATGTTTGTAATTACTGATATATTGAATAATAACTCTGTGGCATTAGCAGCTGGTAAGAGAACAGATGTGGCAGAAAAAGCTTTTGAACAGACTATGAATAATGGAATTCTTACACTGAACGGTGTAGTTTCAAGAAAAAAACAGATCATTCCGCCGTTAACTAAAGCAGTGCAAAATTAATAAATGAGGAAAGTAAAATATGCCGTTAAGACAGTGATTTTATTTTCCTTTTTTTGGTTTTTAGTGTAATGTTTTATTAAAATGCCGGTACTTTTTCTAAAAAATTCCATGGAGCCGGAGGACAGAATTTAGTAATAATAGAGAAATTTTCTTTGTTATGTGGTATAATTAGTAAAATATAATTAAGAAATTAAGTATTTTATAAAGAGAAAAGGTGATTATTTATGGGAATAGGAAAACTAAATTTTAAGAATACGGTAAGTAATGTTTTCAAAAAATTTACTTTTGAAGAAATAGAGAAAAAATTAAGCAAAAAAGACGGAATAAAATATTAAGGATATAAAATCCGGTTGTGATTCGGGCAGTTTTGCCGCAAGACAGAAGCTTCAGAATCTTACAGAGGATCCGGGAAATATGGTGGAATTATGAGAAAATATTATTTGTACAGGATGGTGACGACATGAATATATCTGATATTCTAAAAGAATTAGCAGTAAAGATACCTAATAAAACTGCTGTTATAGATACTAAAACTTCATCAAGAATTTCATTTAATTGTCTGGAAAAAAATTCATCAAAAATAGCTAATATGTTTAAAAAAGCAGGTCTTCAGGAAGGGGACGGAGTATTGATATTTGTTCCTGTGTCTGTGGAATTATGTTCTATACTTGCAGCAGTATTTAAAATGAAGCTCGTAGCGGTATTTATAGATCCTTGTGCAGATTCAAAATATATAAAAAACTGCTGTCAGATATATACTTCAAAGGCTCTTATAATTTCGGGAAAAAAGGCAGGATTTCTTTGCTGTATGAACAGTGAAATAAGAAAAATACCTAATAAATATATAATTAACGGTAAAATGCCGGGATTTAGAAAATTTTCCGAATATGAAGATCAGTCCTTTGACTTTGTATGCACAGAAACAGATCCTGATACAAAAGCACTTGTCACATTTACAAGCGGAAGTACGGGAAAACCTAAGGGACTTGTCAGAACACACGGCTTTCTTACCACACAGCAGAAAGTACTGGAAAAAAGTCTGGAAATATCTAAAAACAGCAAGGTTTTAACGGCATTTCCCATGTTTATATTATCGAATATGTACAGCGGACTGACAAGTATAATTCCGAATACAGATCTGAGAAAAATTGGGGAAACAGGCGGCGGTATTATCAGCGGTCAGATAATATCTGAAAGCATAGACACAATACTCGCACCGCCTGCATTTTTTGACAATCTGTTTGAGATTCATAAAAATACCGGAAGGAGCATACACAGCATAAAAAAAATTATTACAGGAGGAGTGCCTGTATTTCCTGAAATTATGGAAAATTTAAAAAAATTATTTCCTTATGCGGAAATAAAAACAGTTTACGGCTCGTCAGAGGCTGAACCAATGTCAGAATTGTGCTATAATGAATTAAATGAAAATGATGTGGAAAAAATGAAAAACGGGAATGGACTTCTTGTCGGAACAATTATTGAAGATATAAATTTGAAAATAATAGAAAATAATCAAAAACTGAGTCAGGAAGAGCAGATAAAAATGTTAGGGCAGGGGGAAAAAGGGGAAATTATTGTATCAGGCGGACATGTACTGGATACTTACCTGAATGATGAAGAAAATAATAAGATAAAAATAACAGCTGATAATGTGAACTGGTACAGAACAGGGGATATCGGATATATAGATGCTTCCGGAAGACTCTGGCTCTTGGGAAGAGCAAAAGCAGAAATCATCAGAGGCAATGAAAAAATATATCCTTTTTCTATAGAGACAATGCTTTCTTTTGAAAAAGACATAAAAAGAACGGCAATTATAAGTAAAAAGGAGAGGTTACTTCTGTTTATAGAGATTTTTTATACAGAGGATAAAGAAAAACAGCTTCAAATTCAGGAGAAGCTGGAAGAAAAAATAAAGGAAATGAAAATTATCGTAGATAAAGTAATTTTTATAGATAAAATTCCGGTGGATAAAAGGCATAATGGTAAAATAGATTACGGCAGTCTGGAAAAATTATCCAAAAAATATATTTAAAAGGCGGAAAAGAAATGAAAGAAATTGATTTGGAAAAAGTAATATCAGAAGTGGAGAGATTATGTACAGAGTCAAATTACTTTCTTGACGAGAAAATAATGGGCAGGCTGAAAAAAGCTTTTGATACCGAAGTTTCGGATACAGGGAAAAACATTCTCGGTCAGATAATAGAAAATGATAAAATTGCCGGGGAAGAGCAGGTTCCAATGTGTCAGGATACCGGACTTACAGTTGTTTTTCTGGAAATCGGGACAGAGGTAAAAATAAACGGAGATATTTACGAAGCAGTAAATGAAGGGGTAAGAAGAGGGTATAAAAACGGATATCTGAGAAAATCCATGGTAAAGCATCCTATTGACAGGATTAATACTAAGGATAATACACCGGCGGTAATACATACCAAATTAATTCCCGATTCTGATAAGCTGAAAATTATCGTAGCACCAAAAGGCGGAGGCAGTGAAAATATGAGTATGGTAAAAATGTTAAAACCGTCTGATGGTGCGGAGGGTATAAAGAAAGCTGTGCTGGATGCCGTACTTAATGCAGGAGGAAATCCGTGTCCTCCGATAATAGTGGGAATTGGTCTCGGCGGTAGTTTTGAAAAGGCTGCAATACTGGCTAAAGAAGCTCTGCTCAGGGAAATAGACGATGAAAGTGATAATCCTGCTGACAGGGAACTGGAAAAAGATCTGCTGAAGCTGATAAATAAAACCGGAATAGGGTCTATGGGACTTGGCGGAAAAAATACTGCACTTGCAGTTAAGGTAAATTCATATCCGTGTCATATAGCTTCTCTGCCGCTTGCAGTAAATATAAACTGTCATTCCGCCAGACATAAAGAAACAGAATTATAGCGGAATATTTCTTAATATTATTTTATGTTTGAAACCAAGGAGAAAAAATGAATATAGAAACCCCTTTGAAAAAAGAAGATATAGAAAAATTAAAAGCCGGCGATATAGTAAAAATTTCCGGAATAATTTATACTGCAAGAGATGCAGCTCATAAAAAAATGTGTGAACTGCTGGAAAAAAATCAAGAGCTTCCTTTTGAACCGGAAGGAGCTGTTATTTATTATACTGGTCCTTCACCCGAGAAGCCCGGACAGGTCATAGGAAGTGCCGGTCCTACTACCAGCGGGAGAATGGATGCCTATACACCGTTGCTTCTTTTGGCAGGAGTAAAAGGGATGATAGGTAAAGGTATAAGATCCGGTAAAGTCACGGAATCTATAGTAAAAAATAAAGCGGTATATTTTGCGGCAACCGGAGGTGCAGCAGCTTTGATATCACGATCGGTAATAAGCTCAAGAGTCATAGCCTATGAAGAATTGGGGACAGAAGCTGTAAGAGAGCTGGTAGTTAAAGATTTGCCTGTTATTGTGATTAATGATATATACGGCAATGATCTTTATACAGAGGGGCAGAAAAAATATAGAGAAGAATAAAAATGAAGAGGAGAAAAAAATGTCTGTGTTTGATGAATCACTTAAATTACACGAAAAAAACAATGGGAAAATAGAGATAATATCGAAGGTAAAGGTGAAAAATAAGAATGATATGAGTCTGGCTTATTCTCCCGGAGTAGCTGAACCGTGTAAAAAAATAGCTGAAAATAAAGAAAATGTCTATAAATATACATCAAAGGGAAATATGATAGCAGTGGTAACTGACGGCTCAGCTGTACTGGGTCTGGGTAATATCGGACCGGAAGCAGCACTTCCCGTTATGGAGGGAAAAGCAATTTTATTTAAGGAATTTGCAGGTGTAGATGCCTTTCCTATATGTCTTGATACACAAGATACGGAAGAAATCATAAAAACAGTAAAGCTTCTCGCTCCGGGACTCGGAGGTATAAATCTTGAAGATATATCTGCACCGAGATGTATAGAAATAGAAAGCAGATTAAAGGAAGAACTGGATATTCCTGTTTTTCATGATGACCAGCACGGTACGGCAATAGTAGTAACTGCCGGTCTTATAAATGCGTACAGGTTTTTGGGGAAAAATCTTAAAGATGCAAAGGTAGTGGTTAACGGAGCCGGAGCAGCAGGGAGTTCTATTTGTAAAATGATAAAGGAACTTGGTGTGAGTGATATTATTGCAGTGGATAAAACAGGAATATTGAACCGGGATGATATCGGCGTATATAATGAGCTTCACAGAGAACTGGCAGGGATAACAAATATAAATAATAAAACAGGAACGCTTAGTGACGCCCTTGAAGGAGCAGATGTATTCATAGGTGTATCGGCAGGAAATATATTAAAAAAAGATATGGTAAAAAAAATGAATAAAGATGCAGTGATTTTTGCTATGGCGAATCCTGTACCTGAAATAATGCCTGAAGATGCATTGGAAGCAGGAGCAGCTATAGCGGGAACCGGAAGATCGGACTATCCTAATCAGATAAATAATGTTCTGGCATTTCCGGGACTTTTTAAAGGAGCACTTGAAGCTAAATCCAAAAAAATTACTGAAGATATGAAAATAGAGGCTGCAAAGGCTATAGCATATATTTTGAATGATGATGATCTAAAAAAAGATTATATAATTCCTGATGTCTTTGATAAAAGGGTAGTAGAGAGAGTGTCCGAAGCAGTAAAAAAAGTCGCGGTAAGCAGCGGTATATGCAGGTAGTCAGAATTTTTACCGATTTGACCGATAATATCAGAATACTCGTTTTAATATATTTTTATTTGCTGAAATATATATAAAACAGCGTAAAATTATAATTTTAGATAAGGAGGACAGATTATGTCAAAAGAAGAAACCAAACTATATCTTGATGATGAGGAAACAGGACTTTCCAGAGAAACAAGCCATCCAAATTTTACAGAACATTTTAGTGAAGAATTTTATTATGATTGTATGGATGATGAGGCGCCGTTTGGAAATGATAATGGTTCAGATACTCTTTATGAACTTGAGGATTTATTTAAAAGCGGGGAATATGAAGGAAAAATACTCGGACTTCCTAAAAAAATAGTATCGGTTGTATGGGATTTACATTATTTGGAACCTGATAATTTCAGCAGGAAAAAATTGGCAGATCTTATAGAAGAAGATGAATTTTCTCTGATTGCTACAGATCAGGTAATAATTGCCGTGGCATTAGGCGAAATAAAAATTACCGGAAAAATAGAACCTAAATTAAAAGAATTAGCGCTTAAGGCAATGAAACGCCAGAAAATAGTCTTTGAACTGCTGGATTCTGAAGGAAGCGGTACTTATGATAAAATTATGTCTGACTTAGAAAGTTTTGAAAATAAATGATAACGGAGAAAAAGATGATAAGAAAAATATTTTTGTCAGCGGCAGAAATCAAGGGGGATGAAAACCTGACAAATCCTTCCGTAATTTTTAGCTGTTTTCAAACTACAGAAATAGAAAAAGTATGGAATGAAGTTTTTGAAAAAACTAATCTGTAAAACAAAAATAAAAATTTATTTATTATTTGATTAAAAAATAAATTCTCAGATATTTCATTTTTAAAATATCCGAGAATTTTTTATAATTAAAGGATTATAGTACAAAGCAGAAAATCATATGTAATGTAATTAATACTGCTAATGATCTTTATCTATAGGAAATCATGAACTAGTTTATAATGTTTGTTTCAAAAGAAAAAAATATTTAA
>JAITVW010000021.1 GCA_031285605.1 Fusobacteriales bacterium
TGGATACACTTGCAGCACTTGCTCTCGGCGGAGAACCTGCATTAGCAGAATATATGAAAGAACATCCGAAAAACAGAAATGAAAAAATAGTGTCAGGGAATATGGGGACAGCAATCATATGGACAGGAGTCTGGACAACAATATTAAGTTTACTGTTCCTAAAACTTAATATTTTCAGAAATCTTTTTGATGATAATTTACATCATCTTACAGCTTATTTCTGTTTATTTGTTTTTTGCGGACTATTTAACGGATTTAATGTAAGAAGTGAAAAACTAAACGTTTTTGCCAATCTCAGACTTAATCCTAACTTTATGAAAGTATTTGCTCTGATATTTGTTATTCAGATAGTACTGGTTTATATAGGTGGAGAAGTATTCAGAACTGTTCCTCTTTCAATTTCTGAATGGCTTATTATTTTTGGATTATCATTTCTTATAATTCCGGTAGATATGCTAAGAAAGCTTATTTTCCCAAGGAAAATTAAATAATCAAAAATAACTGTGTAACATCTTAATATACTATTAATCCTAAAGGAGATATTATGATATATTTTAAACACACAACAAATAAAGAAGAACTGTTTTATAAGCTTCCCAAAGAGTTTAACAGATTTTCAGATAAAGATATCCTGAAATATTCTTTGGGGGCTACACTCTATATGCCCTCTACAAAAAATATTGCAGAAAAAATCATAAATAAGTCGTTGACTTCTCTCACATCTTTGGTTATGTGCTTTGAAGACTCCATAGACGAAAGTGATTTGGAAAATGCAGAACATAATGTTCTCAATACAATAAAAATCATTAAAAGAGCTGTTATTGAAAATACACTCAGTATCACAGATGTACCCTTAATTTTTTTAAGAGTACGTAATATAAAACAATTTATAGATTTTACAAAAAATCTGAATACAAGTGATTATGAAATAATCACCGGATTCATCTTCCCGAAATTTGATGATAACAATGCAGAAAACTACCTAAAACACTTATTTATGATTAATGAGGGACTAAATGAATTCTGTGTATACGGTATGCCTATATTTGAAACGGAAAAAATTTTATTTGCCGAGACCAGAAAGGAAACCTTAAATATTCTTAAAACAATCATGTTTCCCTATAAAAAATATATACTTAACATACGTGTCGGCGGAACGGATTTTTCCTCTAAATTTTCTCTCCGACGTCCGGATTTTCTTACATTATATGATATAAAAACTGTTAGTAACTGTCTTAGCGACATTTTAAACTTTTTTACGCGTTACAATGATGAATATACTATTTCTGCACCGGTTTATGAATATTATATAAAGGCCGGTAAAAATACCGGTCTCAATAACCAAAGAAACATTACATCTTTAGTTTTTACAAATGAGGCTGAAACTATACATAATACAATGATAAAAGAAATTCTTCTGGACAGACATAATGGTTTTTTTGGTAAAACAGTCATTCATCCTGAACAGATCAGATATTTTCTTGCTTTCCAGCCTGTTACAAAAGAAGAATATGATGATGCTCTTCTGATTAACAATTATGTTAAAACAGGAATTTTGAAAAGTACGGGAGAAAATAAAATGAACGAAGTCAGCCCGCATAAAAACTGGGCTAAAAAAATAATAAAACGTGCGGAAATTTTTGGAGTAATATATGACAGGAACAGTTATGAAAAATTATTATAATATACTTGATAAATTGAAAATAAATCTGATTATTAAAGATAACTCGTACTCAATTCACACTGACAGCCTTTTTGAGGTCGGAGCAAGGATAAATCCCAAAAGGAGTTTTCTTTTTATCAGCAAAATCATAGGAAAACATCTGAGAATAAATCCTGATATTATGTTTATATCCGGAAAACTTCTGGGTCTGATTTATCTTAAGGAAATATATTTTAAAAATGAATTTGACCATATCTTAGATAATTATACTGCATTCATAAATGGTTCAGATACTTATATACATATTAAAAACATTGATTTAGAAAAGAAAACTCTTTTTATAGGATTTTCAGAAACTGCTACGGGTATTGCTATCTCTGTTTTTTCATTATTTGGAAAAAATGCCTTTTTTATCTGTACTACAAGACAAAAACTTAATAACAGCAATAGCAGAATAGAATTTCTTGAAGAACACTCTCATGCCACGGATCAAATCTGCTATCTTTCAAAAAAGGAACTGGACATATTTGATAATATTGTGCTTATTGATGATGAACTGACTACCGGGAACACTAATTTAAATATAATTTCCATACTTAACAGGATATCTCCCGGAAAGAAGTATACACTTATCTCTATTTTAGACTGGAGAAACAAAGAAAATCTAAAAAAATACAAAATTTTTTCTAAAGATAATTCTCTGGAAATAAACTTTGTTTCTCTTATAAAAGGAAACATTGATATCAAAGAAGATTTTGTATTTTCTGAAGATGAACCGGGTAATTCTTCTGCATTGAGCAGCAGAAAGACTATTCTCACAAAGATTATCGAAATAAAAATTAACAGTGAAATTTTGAATCCCAGAAAAATTGTTGATTACAATTATATTTCAAAAACAGATAAAGAAGCAAAGGCTGTCACAGAAATCATAAAAACATCATTCTCTTCCGATAATTCCATAGTTATAGGATCAGGAGAATTTATATATTTTCCTGCCCTCATATGTAAGTATCTTTCAGAAGTAAACAATACTGAAATTAAGTACCAGTCTTTTTCCAGAAGTCCGGTATTAAGAATTTCAGATGAAAAT